>CAYGIQ010000017.1:0-28674 GCA_964349885.1 uncultured Prolixibacteraceae bacterium
ATTGAATAGTATGGGGTAAGAAAATATATTTCAGGTTATGGTTGCCCCTTTGTTGTAATTAAGGATTGAATAGGTTGGTGGATATTTTTTGCTAAATCCTGATTTTTAACCCAATTTTACACCCTGAAATCTAAAAATTTACACAGACTATGCTAAAAGCCGATATTCACACCTCAAAAGGTGTTATGAAAGTGCTGTTTTACGAAGAGGATGCTCCGGGAACAGTCGCCAATTTTGTGAAGCTCAGCCGCGAAGGGTACTACGATGGATTGACCTTTCATAGGGTGATTCCCGATTTTGTTGTGCAGGGTGGTTGTCCTAACGGATCTGGGTCCGGAGGGCCAGGCTACACCATTCCCTGTGAACTGAAGGGCGAAAACCAATACCACGACCGTGGTGTGCTCTCTATGGCCCATGCTGGTCGCAATACTGGAGGGTCGCAGTTTTTTATCTGCCACAGTCGTAAAAACACTTCACACCTCGACAGAAACCATACTTGTTTTGGGAAAGTATACGAAGGATTGGAGGTTATCGATTTGATAAGAGCCGGTGATCTTATCGAAAAGATAGTTATAGAAGATACTGAGGCATAATTTATTGTGAGATTAAATTAATTGCCTATATTTGCGCCACTTTAAAATAATTTTAAGCCGTTGTTATTGAAAGCGATGCTGCGGCTTAAACATCGTATAATATTAAAGTTTACATCAACTATGTATTTAACAACAGAAGTCAAAAAAGAGATTTTTACCAAACACGGTAAAAGCGAACAAAACACCGGAAGTGCAGAAGGCCAGGTTGCCCTGTTTACCTACAGAATCAATCACCTGACACAGCACCTCAAAGAGAACAAAAAAGACCATAGCACCCGCCGGTCGTTAATTCGTCTGGTAGGAAAACGGCGCAGCCTGCTTGATTATCTTAAAGGAAAAGATATCGGGCGCTATAGGGCAATTATTGCTGAACTCAACTTACGTAAGTAATCTAATAGAAAGAAAAGGCAAAATGAGGTTGCCTTTTCTTTTTTATTTTAATACCAGTTTGGTTTACTGCCTGTAAAGTTTATTACGGGGTTTCTAACGGCCCCATTACTTAAATAATTGACGTATGAATATTGTAACCAAAACCATAGAACTTGCCGATGGTAGAACCATTACCATAGAAACAGGCAAGCTGGCAAAACAAGCCGATGGTTCTGTTGTGGTAAAAATGGGTAACACCATGATGCTTGCCACTGTTGTTTCGGCCCAAGAGGCCAAGGAAGATGTGGATTTTATGCCGCTGACGGTCGATTACCGTGAGAAATTTTCGGCTGCCGGACGTTTCCCCGGAGGTTTTATGAAGCGCGAAGGTCGCCCTTCGGATGAGGAAATTCTTGTAGCTCGTTTGGTTGACCGTGCTCTACGTCCACTTTTCCCGGCCGACTACCACGCCGAAACCGCTGTTATGCTGTCTTTAATATCAGCTGATACGGAAAGTACCCCCGATTGTCTTGCCGGATTGGCTGCCTCTGCTGCCATCGCAGTATCGGATGTTCCCTTCGAAACGCCCATTTCAGAAGTGCGGGTTGCCCGAATTAACGGCGAATTTGTAACAAATCCCACTGCTTCGCAATTAAAAGAGGCAGATATTGACATTATGGTAGGGGCGTCGTACGACAACATCATGATGGTTGAGGGTGAGATGAACGAAGTCTCAGAGAAAGAAATGCTCGATGCCATTAAATTTGCCCACACCGAAATTCAAAAGCATTGCAAAGTGCAGGAAGAGATGGCAGCCGAACTAGGAATAGTAAAGCGTACCTACTCGCATGAAACCAACGACGAGGTGCTGCGCGAAAAAGTTAACAGCGAACTATTCGGAAAAGTATACGAGGTTGTGCGTCGTCGTATGACCAACAAAGCCGAACGCCTTGCCGCCTTTCAGGATGTTCGCAATGCGTTTATCGAGGATTACAAGGCCTCCAATGCCTCCAATGAGGAGATCAACCTCGATCTGCATGAAAAGCTGATCAAAAGATATTACCACGATGTTGAGAAAGAGGCCATGCGCCGTTTGGTGCTCGACGAAGGCATTCGTCTCGATGGTCGCAAAACCGACGAAATACGCCCCATCTGGGGAGAGGTCGACTATCTGCCAGGTTCACATGGTTCTGCCCTGTTTACCCGTGGTGAGACCCAAGCTTTGGCATCGACCACCCTCGGAACCAAAATGGATGAAAAAATCATCGACCTGGTTACCGTTCGTGGGTATGAGCGTTTTCTTTTACACTATAATTTTCCACCTTTTAGTACCGGTGAACCGCGTGTGCCAAGAGGAACCAGCCGCAGGGAAATTGGTCACGGAAATCTTGCCCACCGGGCTCTGAAACGTATGCTTCCGAAGAGCCTACCCTATGTGGTGCGGATTGTGTCGGATGTGTTGGAGTCGAATGGCTCATCGTCGATGGCTACAGTTTGTGCCGGTACCATGTCGCTGTATGATGCAGGGGTTAAAATGGTGCGCCCGGTTTCGGGTATAGCCATGGGATTGATTTCTGACAAGGGGGGTGCTAAATTTGCTGTCCTTTCTGATATTCTCGGCGACGAGGATCACCTTGGGGATATGGACTTTAAAGTTACAGGAACCGAAAAGGGCATCACTGCCGCTCAGATGGACATCAAGGTTGATGGCCTTTCGTACGAAATTCTGGAGCAGGCACTGGAGCAAGCCAAAATAGGTCGCCTTCATATTCTTGGAAAAATCCTAGAAACCATCGCTGAGCCTCGTGCCGACTACAAACCCAATGTGCCTCGCATCGAAGTTATTCTTATTCCTAAGGATATGATAGGTGCGGTTATCGGACCTGGAGGAAAAATCATTCAGGGTATTCAAGCCGATACCGGTGCCACTTTGGCGATAACCGAAGATGAAAACAATGGTATTGTTGAAATCTCCGGCCCCAATCTTGAAATTCTCGAAGCTGGAAAGGCTCGTGTAAAAGCCATCGTTGCCCTCCCTGAAGTGGGTGCGATATACAACGGCAAGGTAAAATCAATAGTTGCCTTTGGTGCTTTTATCGAAATCATGCCCGGCAAAGAAGGTCTGCTGCACGTTTCCGAAATTGATTGGAATAGGGTAGAGTCGGCCTCCGATGTGTTGAAGGAGAATGAGATGGTTGAGGTTAAGCTTATTGGGGTAGACGAAAAAACCGGTAAACTTAAATTGTCGCGAAGGGTTATTCTGCCCAAACCTGAAGGTTATGTGGAGCGCGAAGCCTCACGTGAAAGCCGGCCTCCTCGCCGCGACGACTTCCGTGGAGGTGATCGGCGTGATGACCGCAGGGGAGGTGGCGATCGACGTGATGACCGCAGACCCCGCTATTGATTTTCGATAGTTCATTACAACTATAATATCAGAAAAAACCGTCGTTCGGCGGTTTTTTCTATTTTAGACCGCCGCACACCAACCTTAAAACGTTGGAATTGCTTTAATGTGAAAATTGATCATCAGGCTATGGAGAACCGATCTGTCAAAATTGTAACCGAAATAGAGCAACAGCTAAAAGGCTGCCGTGAGAAGGACCTGCGGTTTTTTCGCATCGACGAATACATTCGCAACCTAAGGCGTTTGAGTGAATTTGAAGAGACCTGCGAAGTTTGTCGAGGGCTATTGGAGGAGAGTGAAGCTTCGCTGGGGTATATCCGAAAGGCGATTGATTCACCCGGCAGAAACCGGGCTGCTCTCGACCGGTTGTTGGTGAAAATATCGCGGCACATGACTAGGCGCCGCGACGACTTCCGTGGAGGTGATCGGCGTGATGACCGCAGGGGAGGTGGCGATCGACGTGATGACCGCAGACCCCGCTATTGATTTTCGATAGTTCATTACAACTATAATATCAGAAAAAACCGTCGTTCGGCGGTTTTTTCTATTTTAGACCGCCGCACACCAACCTTAAAACGTTGGAATTGCTTTAATGTGAAAATTGATCATCAGGCTATGGAGAACCGATCTGTCAAAATTGTAACCGAAATAGAGCAACAGCTAAAAGGCTGCCGTGAGAAGGACCTGCGGTTTTTTCGCATCGACGAATACATTCGCAACCTAAGGCGTTTGAGTGAATTTGAAGAGACCTGCGAAGTTTGTCGAGGGCTATTGGAGGAGAGTGAAGCTTCGCTGGGGTATATCCGAAAGGCGATTGATTCACCCGGCAGAAACCGGGCTGCTCTCGACCGGTTGTTGGTGAAAATATCGCGGCACATGACTAGGCAACATTTGTATTTTCCACCATATTACCACAAATACCTCTATTCGGCATTGGGGCTGGCAGCCGGGTCGGTAGTGGGTGTATTTATTGTACTTGCTATTCCTGAGAATCCTTGGGAGTTTGTAATGGCCGGCGCCTTGGTCGGCGTAATTGCCGGACAGTTTTCAGGAGGACGAAAAGACCAGATGGTGCGATCGGAGCATCGAATTATGTAGGAATTACCTGCTACTTTCCCTTACCATGGAATACATTGATGAGGGTATAAATCAAAATCTTAAAGTCGATGTACAGCGAGATGTTCTTTAAATAGATCATATCGTATGGAAGTCTTTCGAGCATCTCTTCCACATTGGACGCGTAACCATACTTCACCTGCCCCCAGGAGGTAATTCCGGGCCTTAATTTATGCAGGTGGGTATAATGTGGTGCCCGCTGAACAATCTGTTCGATATAATATTGCCTTTCGGGCCGGGGTCCAACCAATGCCATGTCACCGCGCAACACATTCCAAAATTGTGGTATCTCGTCGAGGTGGGTTTTTCGTATGAACTTGCCCAGCGGAGTTATGCGTGCATCGTTTTTGCTCGAAAGAGCGGGTCCATTCTTCTCTGAATCGGCCAACATACTTCGGTACTTATAAATGGTAAAAGGCTTACCGAATTTTCCAATGCGGACCTGACGGTAAATAATCGGACCTTCTGATGTGAGCTTTATCGCAATGGCCAGGGAAAGATAAACGGGAGAGAGTATCAACATAGCGAATGCTGATGCTGCTATATCGAAAAGCCGCTTGATGTTCTCCTGCCAGGCCGGCATTAATCCGTTCGAGATTTTGATAAGCGGACTGCTGTATATGGTATTGATTTTAACCATACCGGCCAATAAACTAAAAAGGTCGGGGATTCCCCAGATGGTGATGTCGCGGTTTTCGACAATGGTTAGGATCTGACTAAGAAGTTCATGTTGACTGGTTTCTATGGCGATAACCACCTCCTCGATGTGATATTGTGAAAGCACCTCCTCGAGGTCTGTAAGTATTCCCAGTTGGGGTAGGTGTGCCTCCAGACTACTTTTTCCATTGCCGTTGATTTCGATGTAACCAACGAAAATATTGCCCGCCGGCCGTGGCTGGGTTGTCATCTCGCGGTAAATTCTGATGGCCTGTTCATTGTTGCCAATTATCAGGGTGTTGAAACCTATCTTTCGGTGGTGGATTTTCTTAATAGTTCGGGTGGTCAAAATTAACCTGAAGAGATAGGTAAAAGAGAAGTGAAGCAGCAGAAGGGTAAGGTAGAGCTGATAGTAATTCTTGTACGAGTATACTGTGTCGTCGAGCAGCAGAGTGAAAAATATGACGGTCACCCCAAAGATTGAACTAACCGTGGTTTTCCAAAGATCGAGTAGCCTCGATCGGCGGTATATATTGCTGTAATATCCAGAAATGTAGTAGAGTAGGAGCCACGCTGCCGGGATAAACAACAATCCCATAAAATAGCGGGAGGTAAACTCCATTGGAATGTCGTAACCGAATTTTATGGGCTCTATAACCTGTTTCCGGTAGATGAAAAATAGCGTCCAACTTATTGCAGCAGCTAAAAAATCGAAAATAAGGTAGCGTGCAACCTGCTGTCTTTTATTCATAAAATCGGGTTATGTTTTCTGGTTCCGGAAGCGCCCTGGTTGGTTGGGACCCTCTTCGTCGTTAAACGCTTTTACATTGGATTTATTGCAGCACCCGTAAGAAAAATTTAACGATATCCCACGAAAATTCCGGGCATCATAAAAGCAACCAGTCCTAATGTCAACGAAAAAGTAAACCATTCGGAATCAATCAATAATTAGGCGTACCAAGGGATGTTTAATTTACCTTTTGATTCCAGTTTCCCATAGATTTCAAGTACCGATCGTAAATCATTCAATGTTAATCCTTTATGCTGATTCGGATTTTGAATGTTGTCGATAAACAGATCTATTGCAGAGGTTTGTTCGGCCGAATACTTCATTTGTTGTCCATTTATCCACAGGTTGTCTTCAACTGCTTGAAATAGATCACCGCCAATAACTGCACGGTATTTACGTTCACTGCTTTTTTGGGTAAGGAATTCAATGTTCAGAACAGACTGGGTGGTGTAATCAAGCCTAATCTGTAGCGCAGTAAAATTTTTGTCGGTGTGTCGAATTCCATTAAAGGCAGTTTGATGAGGCTTTTCCCCAAACAGCTGTTGGGCCAAGAGCAGTACCGACATCAAAAAACGCTGTTTGGAAAGAACTTCGCCAGCTTGTTCCGAAATTGATACCATTGCGGGTTCCGACCAATTTTTAATCATCCATTGAAATCCAGGATTGTCTGAATAGGGATTTTTGATTTGAAATACAGTTCCTGCTTCTACTACGAGTTTATGCAGTTCGCTGCACTCCTCAATGCTTAGTTCTGGAATGTCGGTAATCAGAAGGTGTTTGTAGTTCCTTACCGCACTTTTTAGCATTTCGAAATTAACCATGCTAAATCGGTCGATGATAAGGGCATCGGCAGCGCTGAAAAGTTCTGTTTTCGAAAGCTCTGGAACCGAAAGGAAGGTGGCTGCAGTAACGCCCGGCATTCCTACGGATGCTTTTCCAACAATCGAAACTCCTGAATTCGCCGAAAGTTGCTTTATGCAAGGCAACAGTGTGGCAATGTTTCCAACGATACCTGTTTTAATCATTCGGTAAAGTTAACGCAATCGGCGCAAGTTGACAGTTGTCTGCGGTACAACTTATTAACCTTGCTTGTTGATATTGTAACTCATTTCTTCCCGTCAAAATGCTATTTTAGGTTAGTTTTGTGGTAAATTGGCATCATGACTTTTGCAGATACACCCCGGCATCAGGGTTTGCGCCGCAGGTTGGTCGAGGGTTTGATAATCAAAGGTATTCGCAATGAACAGGTGCTTGCAGCTATAGGCAAAGTGCCACGGCACGCCTTTATGGAAAGCTCCTTTATCAATTTTGCATACCGCGATCAGGCTTTTCCGATCGGGGTCGGTCAGACCATTTCGCAACCTTTTACCGTTGCCTTTCAGACGCAGCTACTCGAACTGTTTCCGCTGTGCAAGGTGCTTGAAGTAGGCACTGGATCGGGTTATCAGGCGGCTATTTTGTGCGAATTGAAGGCGAAAGTATACACCATCGAACGGCATCAAACTCTTTATGTTAAAGCGGGTAAACTCCTGCCAATGTTGGGTTACCAGCCCAACTTTTTTTTAGGCGACGGATATAAGGGGTTACCCACTTATGGACCTTTCGACCGTATTCTTGTTACCGCCGGCGCCCCATATGTGCCCGATGAGTTGCTGGCACAGCTTGTAGTTGGTGGTATGCTGGTAATTCCGGTCGGTACAGATGAACAGCAGGAGATGCTGCGCATCATCCGTCGTTCAGAAACCTTGTACGATACTGAAAACCATGGAGCATTTGTTTTTGTTCCTCTGCTTAGAGGAACTGTAAACTAAGCTGAATCTAATTTGTTATTTGTAGAAATCGCTCTTTGCAATCATGATTAAGGTAAAAAAATTTGTAGTAAATCCGCTTCGCGAGAACAGCTATATCCTATACGACGAATCTCGCCAGGCCATTTTTATTGATCCTGGTTTCTATTTTGACGAGGAACTGCATGACGTAGCCCACTTTGTTAACGACAACCAGTTACAGCCAGTGAGGCTAATCAATACCCATTGCCACTTCGACCACCTGATGGGTGTGGAATACGTCAGGGAAAGGTTCGGATTGCCTTTTGAATGTCACCGCGATGACCTTTTTTTACTTGATCGAGCAAATCAGCAGGCCGTTGAGTTTGGCTTTAGTATGCTTCCAGTTCGTGAGCCCGAAGCTTTCCTAAAGGAAGACGATACCATTCAATTTGGGAACTCTAATTTGCAGGTGCTTCATGTACCAGGGCATTCTCCGGGACATGTTGTCTTTTATAGTGCAGCCGATGGCTTATTGATTGGTGGTGATGTGCTTTTTGCCGGGAGCATTGGTCGTACCGATTTGCCGGGTGGCAGTTACGACCAGCTCGTAGGTGCAATTACCCAAAAGCTTTTGGTACTGCCCGACGCTACTCGAGTTTTTGCTGGACATGGACCTGAAACTACCATTGGATTTGAGCGCGCCAACAACCCCTTTTTGAACTAACGATAAACCCCCACAAAAGTCATTTTTTAGCCCCGAAACAGACCCTATTATTGCATTTTAATACCACCTCAATTTACCGACAATGCTCACAGATAGATTTGTAAACCGCCATATTGGTCCGCGAGACCACGAAATTTCGCTGATGCTTCAAAAACTGGGTGCAGGTTCCATTGCAGAGTTAATGGATCAGATTGTTCCAGCAAACATTCGCCTGAAAAACCCCCTTAATCTGGGTGAAGGTCTGAGCGAACGCAAATATTTCCGCAAGATACTCGACCTTGCCTCCAGAAACAAGGTTTTCAATACCTACATCGGCATGGGGTATTACGATACCATAACGCCCGCGGTGATCCTGCGTAACGTTCTCGAAAATCCTTCGTGGTACACTTCCTACACACCCTATCAGGCTGAAATTTCTCAAGGAAGGCTGGAGGCACTGCTTAACTTCCAGACGATGGCTTGTGAACTCACTGGAATGGAAATTGCCAATGCTTCGCTGCTCGATGAGGCAACTGCTGCTGCCGAAGCGATGTCTTTGATGTTGGCGGCCCGCACAAGGGACCAGGTAAAACGCGGAGTAAACCGATTGCTGGTCGACGAGAACATTTGGCCTCAAACGCTTGATGTGCTCATTACGCGTGCAGAACCACTGGGAATAGAACTTACTTCTGGACCCATTGGTGATTTGTCAATAACCGATGCCGTGTTTGGCGTTCTCTTGCAGTATCCCAACGCCAACGGCGAAGTTGCTGATTATTCTGCCATTGCTCAAGCCGCTCATGCTGTTGGAGCAAAGGTGGCTGTTGCGGCCGATTTGCTTTCCTTGGCCATTCTGGTGCCACCCGGCGAATGGGGAGCCGACATTGTTTTCGGAAGCAGTCAGCGATTTGGGGTCCCCATGGGTTATGGTGGCCCGCATGCCGCGTTTTTTACTGCACGCGATGAGTTTAAGCGCAACATGCCTGGCCGCATCATAGGGGTAACCAAAGATGTTCATGGAAACAGGGCTCTGCGCATGGCCTTACAAACCCGCGAACAACATATAAAGCGAGAAAAGGCTACATCCAATATTTGCACTGCACAGGCGCTGCTTGCCAATATGGCGAGTTTTTATGCCGTTTACCACGGTCCCGAAGGCATTCAATTGATTGCGTCAAGGGTTCATTACATTGCCACTTTAATTGCGAGGGAGATTGAAAATCTCGGCTATCGGCAATTGAACAGCAACTTCTTTGATACCCTCAGAATAACCCTGCCTCCATATGTTAAGCGCGAAGACATCGAATGGCTTTCAGTAGATCTGGAAATGAACTTCCGTTACTTCCCCAACGGAGATGTGGGCATCAGTATCGATGAGACCACCAATATGGACGATATAAATTGGATTGTGGAGGTATTTGCCAAGGCGGCCAATAAACCACAGACTCTGTTGACCGATGTTCCAAATTCATCGACCCTCGATGCAGGTTTTAAACGCAGCTCCCCATTTATGCAGCAAGAGGTATTTAGCAAATACCGATCCGAAACCGAAATGGTGCGTTACATTAAATCGCTGGAGCTGAAGGATATTTCGCTCACCCATTCTATGATATCTCTCGGTTCGTGCACGATGAAGCTCAATGCAGCAACCGAGATGCTGCCCCTAAGTTGGATCGAGTTCAATGGCATTCATCCATTTGTGCCGAAGAATCAGGCAATGGGCTACCACATCATGATAGAAGAACTTCGACGCGATTTGGCCGAAATCACCGGCATGGCCGATGTGAGCTTGATGCCCAACTCAGGTGCCTCGGGCGAATATACCGGTTTGATGGTAATTAGGGCGTACCATAAAAGCCGCAACGACGAGGGTCGTACGGTAGTGCTTATCCCCTCGTCGGCACATGGAACCAATCCGGCAAGTGCTGTTATGGCTGGCATGGAAGTGGTTGTGGTGGCCTGCGATGAGCGTGGAAATGTCGACCTCGAAGACCTGCGAAGCAAAGCTGAAAAATTCAGGACAAAGCTTGCTGGCTTCATGGTTACCTATCCCTCTACCCACGGTGTATTCGAAGCGGCCATCACCGAAATGTGCGACATCATTCATCAGCATGGGGGACAGGTCTATATGGATGGCGCCAATATGAATGCACAAGTGGGACTTACCAATCCCGGTATCATTGGAGCCGATGTATGCCACCTGAATCTGCATAAAACTTTTGCCATACCGCATGGTGGGGGTGGTCCGGGAGTCGGACCTATCGCAGTGGCCAATCATTTGGTGGAGTTCTTGCCTTCTCATCCCATAATGAACAACGGACATGTTGGCATTCGTGCTGTTTCTGCAGCTCCGTGGGGCAGTGCTTCGGTATTGCCCATAACCTATGGTTATATCAAAATGATGGGCAGCGATGGTCTTAAACAGGCTACTGAAATGGCCATCCTGAATGCGAACTATATTGCACAGGCACTGAAAGAGAACTATGGCATTTTATATACCGGTAACAACGAACGGGTAGCCCATGAGCTCATCCTGGAGTGTCGACACCTAAAAGCCTCCTGCGGTATTACCGAATCCGACATCGCCAAGCGGCTCATGGACTATGGATTCCACGCCCCAACGCTCTCCTTTCCGGTGGCGGGTACCCTAATGATAGAACCAACCGAGAGTGAATCGCTGCAGGAACTCGACCGCTTTATCGACGCACTCACACAAATCTATCTCGAGATTAAGGAGGTGGAGAGTGGTGTAGCCGATCGCGACGACAACGTGCTGCGCAATGCACCCCATACAGCAATGGTGATAGGTGCCGATGAATGGAACCACAGCTATAGCCGCTCAAAGGCAGCGTGGCCGCTCGATTGGGTCAAACAAAACAAATATTGGGTTCCAGTGGGAAGGGTAGACAACGCATGGGGAGACCGTAACCTGATCTGTACCTGCGGATCGCCCGAGGAGTATGCCCTGATGCAGGAAGAGGAATAACCGGTAATTCAAAAAATCCGGAGCAATTCAAAAAAATGGAATGATACTGTTTCCGAATGCAAAAATCAATTTAGGCCTCAATGTAACAGAGCGTCGAGCCGATGGCTACCATAATCTCGAGACCCTCTTTTATCCAACGGGGTTGTCGGATATTCTAGAAGTGCTGCCATCTCAACGGTTCTCATTTTCGACATCGGGCATTGGCGTGGGCGATGACCCTGAACAAAATTTGGTTGTGAGAGCCTATCGCATGCTACAAACAGCTTATTCGTTGCCTCCTATTTCCATTCATCTTCATAAAAGAATCCCACATGGAGCAGGGCTCGGCGGCGGTTCGTCGGATGCCGCCTTTATGCTGCAACTGCTTAACCAACGTTTTAGCCTTTCTATTGTGCCACAAGTTCTGGCTTTGTATGCATCGCGGTTGGGAGCCGACTGCCCTTTTTTTCTTTACAATCGCCCTGCACTGGCTGAAGGGATCGGCGATCTTTTAAAGCCTTCGAGCTGCTCACTAACAGGATGGAATCTCATACTGATCAAACCCCCTTATGGGGTTAATACGGCTGCCGCATACCAACAAATAGTTCCCCGGAAATGGTCTGTTCCGCTGATAGAGGTGCTGCAGAGACCAATTGATGAGTGGCGGCGACTGCTGCACAACGACTTCGAGTCGGCAGTATTTGACCAATATCCTTCGATAGGGATGATACGGGAAACACTTTACGATGCCGGTGCTGCTTATGCAGCTATGTCTGGTTCTGGATCGGCGGTGTTCGGACTTTTCAAGAAACTGCCAGCCCATATGGTAACCCGTTTCCCCAGCGACCATTTCTACTTTGAAGAGGAATGTAGGCATTAGTCCTACTGCGGTTAGAGTAACTCTGCCTCAAGCAACAGCTCTTCCATGTCTACCTGCACATTCATCGCCTCTTCACGTGCTTTTTCTGCAAAATCGATCCCCTCAGAAGCATAAATGATGGCTCTTGAAGAGTTTACCAGCAGTCCGCATTGGTCATTCATACCATAACGCGCAACCTCCTCAAGGCTCCCTCCCTGTGCTCCCACGCCCGGAATGAGCAGAAAGTGGTTGGGAACCATCTGTCGGATGTCGGCAAGCTTTTCGGCTTTGGTTGCACCCACCACATACATCATCTGATCGGGTGTGCCCCACTTTTGCGATTGGGTAAGTACCTCTTCATAAAGCAAGGTGCCTGAATCATTGGAGGTGAGTTGGAAATCGCTTGCCCCCTTGTTGGAGGTGAGGGCTAAGAGAATCACCCAGCGGTCGAGATAACTCATAAACGGTTTTACCGAATCCTCCCCCATATAGGGGGCCACAGTAACCGCGTCGAAATCCATTTGATCAAAGAAGGCACGTGCATACAACTGAGAGGTATTGCCAATATCGCCCCGTTTGGCGTCGGCAATGATGAAGAGTTCTGGGTATTTACTGCGGATGTAGGAAACGGTCTTCGCAAGACTGCTCCATCCTGATGCACCAAGACTTTCGTAAAATGCAAGATTCGGTTTGTAGGCCACACAGAGGTCGTGGGTAGCATCGACAATCTCTTTATTGAAGGCAAAGACCGGATCACTGGTATCGTGCAAAAATGATGGAATCTTAAGGATATCGGTATCAAGTCCAATGCAAAGAAAGCTTCGTTTCTCCTGAATTTGCTCAAATAGTTGGTCGCGGTTCATGTAATTAACTGTTTTGACGTAAAGATATGGTTTTCTGGTAAAGTGAATTTATGGATCGATACATACCTTGCCTTAGGGACTTAAAGTCTATTTTGCCAGCTGCTTTATTAAAAACTGCTTAGTGGCCAAGTAGTTGAGTGCTCCGCAATAGATTTGAAGACCCCAACCCGGACCACTGCCCACTGCTGGTTATAAAAATAGGCATTCACAACAAATTAAAAATGGTTGTAAAGCATCAATTTTGCTTAAACCTGTTCCTTCTGTTCTTTGTTTGAAATTTACAATATCCTCTTTATATTTATTGTTGGGTTATGGGTAATTATTGTAAAATACCATAGAACCAATGGGTAGCAAAACTGAATTATTTACTTGTAAAATTTGAATTTTGCCTGAGAATAAGTTGTAAATTGAATTGCCCTATCACGATGGTGCTCAGAAAAACAAATGGCTTTCAAATGCTTCAACCTAGATTTTCTGTCTGCTAAATTTAATCCTTCATCCGGTGGTTGTTCGATGCTGCTGGTTGCAGTTTAACAAGTGGATCTATAGAATTATATTTTACAATCGTTTCCAAATTAAACCCTATGGCAGTCCTTAAAACGAAACCCACTTCAGAGGATGTACTCGAATTTATAAACCGTTTTGCCGACACCGAACAAAAGCGCAACGACAGCATCGAGTTATTGCATTTTATGCAGAGTTTAACTGGGTTTGCCCCGAAAATGTGGGGGTCCAGCATAATCGGATTTGGAAGTTACCATTACAAATCGGACCGAAGCCGACAAGAAGGCGATTGGCCAATGGTTGGTTTCTCTCCCCGAAAGGCAGCCATTTCGCTCTACGTGTTTACCGGATTGCCAGAACATGAACATTTGTTGCAGAACTTTGGTAAATTTACCAGAGGGAAAGCTTGCTTGTACATCAAAAAACTTTCGGATATTCACTTAGATGCATTGGAAAAACTCATAAAGGAGACCATACAATTTTTACAATTAAAATATGGAGAAGGTTAAAATCGGGATCAAACGAAGAGCCATATTTTTGACCTTAACCTTGGATATTTGATTTGGTTTTAAAAATTTTCATCAAAAGCAGATAAAACCCATGTAAAACCATTGTTTGTAGTAGTACTCATACCTTGGAGAATAGAAAAATAGCAAAGTTTTTATTTGGAACAACAGCCAATACCTTTGACGTTTTCAACGCTACATCGCGTTGAAATTATAAGTCCAATCATGAGCAGGTTAAAAGAGCAAATTAAGGAAGTTTATTCAGGCATTGTGCTGGATAACGATGCAATACATGGTTGTTGCACTCCCGTTGGTTATAAAAACGTGGCTTGCTGCGGGCCTACATCCGAAAATATTGGATTTAGTGAAGATTATAGTCGAGTGCCAGGCTATATTCCTGAAGCTGACTTTGGCCTTGGTTGTGGAACTCCTGTGGCTTTTTCCGGAATTGAAAATGCACAAACTGTGTTGGATTTGGGCTCCGGTGCTGGGAACGACGCATTTGTGGCGCGCTCATTGGTGGGTGAGAATGGTAGATTTATTGGTGTTGATTTTACGCCCGAAATGATTGAAAAGGCAAACAGCAATAAAGACAAACTTGGTTACAATAATATTGACTTCCTTCTGGGGGATATTGAGAATCTTCCTTTGTTAGATAACTCCGTAAATGTGGTAATCAGCAATTGTGTTGTAAACCTGGTTCCGGATAAGTTGGCTGCCTTTCGTGAAATTCACAGAGTACTTAAACCAAAGGGACATTTTTGCATCTCCGACATTGTGCTTACGGGCGAAATTACTGTCAAAATGAAAAGCGTAATAGAACTTTATGCAGGCTGTATTTCGGGGGCAATGGTTAAGTCGGATTACCTCCATGCCATCAAGAGCGCTGGGTTCAATGATGTGGAGATCAAAACAGAAAAAACACTTCAGTTGTCTGACGATTATTTGATCCAATATCTTACAAAAAGCGAATTGTCCGATTATCGCAATTCTGGCTCTCAGGTACTTAGCATAACCGTAGTGGGCAAGAAATAACACCATAATAATTAAACCTGTTTAAGGGAATGGTCCATCTGAACTCCTACAACCGTAATGCAATTCTTTACATTAACTTATTGCACCCTCTGAAAAATGGGAGGTAGGCAGGGAGCAAACCCAAATTCAATGGTCCGGGGAATGAGTGAAACCTTGAACGCCAACAAACATTCGTTATCAGAAGACTTCAGTTCTGATAGAGAATTCATTTCGGGGAAACGATTTGGCAATGGTGCCGAATCCTATTACGGCGTTCGGGGCTTTCGCAGACGAGTCGGGTTTGATGTCAAATTATTTTCAATTTGGCCACTCCCGAACCATTTTGAAGATCTGTTGTTTATGCGGAATGCGTTTCGTATTTTTAGACCCTTTAATCTTTAAAGTATTTGATTAATATGCATAAAGCCATTGATACTAATGCCGATACCATCGGACAGCCAGCAAATTACACCGAGATTCCTTTTGCCGACTACCTCGACCGGTTCAGGTCCGTAATGAAGAGTGTTTTTCACGAACGGGCCGATATCAACAGGCTTGCCATTACGCGGGGCATGCCCCCATTTGTGCTGCGTGAAATTATGCAACTCAATCCACTTGCATTGGGTATTCCTGCTGCTTATGGAGGTAGGGGAGGTCGAATGGAAGACAGTTTGGCGCTTTTGGCAGCCGCTTCATACGAATCGCTTGCTTTATCGCTTACTTTGGGCATCAATTCGGCACTCTTTCTGCAGCCGGTTGCTAAATATGGATTACCCGAGGTGAAACAGCCGGTTTTCGATCGATTCCTCCATCAGCAAAACATGGGAGGACTTATGATTACTGAACCCGGTTATGGAAGCGATGCCTTAAACATGCAAACTTCCTTCCGTACCAAGGGAGAATCGTACCACATTGAAGGAACCAAACACTGGGCTGGACTTACCGGTTGGGCAGAATTTTGGCTGCTCACAGCCAGAGAGATGAGCCAATCTGGTGATCTAAAACGCGACATAGACTTTTTTATTTGCGATGTCACACGGGAGGGACAGCAAATCGTTGTAGAGGAGTTTTATGAGAATCTTGGTCTCTATCAGATTCCTTATGGACGCAACCGTCTGAATGTTACTGTGCCTAAAGCTCACCGTTTGATACCAGAAACCACCGGTGTTAAGATGATGCTTGATTTGCTGCACCGAAGCCGCATGCAGTTTCCTGGGATGGCTATGGGATTCATTCAGCGGATGCTAGATGATTCGGTTGCCCACAGCGAGCAACGCAACATCGGAGGCAGGAGTCTTACATCATACGATCAGGTTCAGCAGCGCTTGGCTCGTCTGCAGGCATCTTATACCATTTGCTCGGCCATGTGCCTCAACAGCAGTACCCGAGCTGGCATCGAAAACGACCTTTCATCATCGGGTTTTGAAGCCAATTCTATAAAAACTGTGATAACCGACCTCATGCAGGAAGCAGCTCAGTCTGCCACCCAGCTGGTAGGGGCTCAGGCATATAAACTCAGCCATATTGCTGGTAGGGGAATTACGGACTCTCGGCCATTTCAGATTTTCGAAGGATCGAACGATATCCTCTATGCGCAAATTTCTGAACAGCTCATCAAAATGATGAAGAAAACCCGCGAGACGAACCTTTTCCGTTTTCTGTCAGATTTCGACCTCACTCGGAAGTCATCCGATAAGCTCAAGAAACTATTCGATTTTGAACTCAACCTCAACATGCCGCAGCGTAAGTTGGTAGAGCTTGGTCAGGTTTTGGGCCGATTGGTGAGTGCCGAGATGGTGATAAATTTGGGCGAGAAGGGATTTCGCAGCGACTTAACCCACAATGCTCTGGAGCTTCTTGATCAGGAAATCACAGCTCTCATGGGTAGTTTTGGATACGACAACCGCAGCCAGCTTGTAGAAGGCTACCAATCCGGTAGCAACTGGTACGATCTGGTACGCAGGTAAACTGCCACCAACGCGTCTGAATTTTCTCGGTTCAAACCCAATTGCGGGGAGTTTTCAATACTTTCACCAACGCCTCCTCGGCACTGCCTGCCAATGGCTGATGGTTGTAAGTCCATCTAACCCTTGGGGGCAAGCTCATAAGGATTGATTCGGTACGTCCATGGGTTTTGATTCCAAATCGGGTTCCCTCGTCATGAAGCAAGTTGAACTCAACATATCTGCCTCTTCTGATCTCCTGCCAAACTTTGTTTTCCTCAAGCGCTGGCATGGATATTCGGACTTTAAAGATGGGTAGATAGGCCTTTAGAAATGCGTTCCCCGCTGCTTTGGTAAAGTCGAACCAAAACTCTCCATTGCGTTCAGGTTTGGCCCGAAGTTTATCAAAAAAGATCCCACCTAACCCCCTGGCTTCCTGTCGGTGATGGTTGTAAAAATAGTGGTCGCAGGCAGTTTTGTATTCTGGATAAAGGCGGTGGTCGAACCGATCGCAAACATCCTTCCATGTGTCATGAAAATGAACGATATCCTCCGGGAAGAGATAATAAGGGGTTAGGTCAGACCCTCCTCCGAACCATGCATCGACCACCTTTTGTGAGGCATCGTATAGTTCAAAATAGCGAAAATTGGCATGAACGGTAGGTACGAATGGATTTGCCGGATGGAGTACCAGTGAGATGCCACAAGCAAAAAAGGATTCTGCTGGGGTTTCTAAATATCGCTTCACGTCGTCAGAGAGTTTTCCGTGCACAGCCGAAGTATTTACACCGCCGCCTTCGAGATGCACACTATTGCTCACTACCCGGGTGATTCCACCTCCACCACCAGGCCTCTCCCAAACATCGCGGGTAAACAGGGGCGCATCCTCAATCGCTTCGAATGCCAAACAGATCTCTTCCTGGAGCGATAAAATATATTGATTAAAAGGATTCCTGAAGCTTTCTGTCATATCAAAAGATGTTTGTCTAATTTGCTCTTGCGGTGTTATAAGGTGCAGAGTTCACACTTTTACCGGTAAAAATAGACAAAATGGTATGAATTGGCCCGAAGGAGCGCTCCGAAATAGTGTATATTTGCCAAATTGAACAAGTTCAAAAGTTGCAACCAAAAGAAATCAAGTTGCAAGAGGTGCTTTCTGCCAGGATCTGTCGCTAAAGAGAAATTCCATAGAGTGTACTTTCAATGTCCGGAAAGCAATACTTTTGGGATCAGCAAATCCCCATTCTTTTTTGCAACCAACCCGACATCATAGTCCGTTAGAGGCAAGGCTATTTACCAATCGAAAAAACTAAAAAAAATACCGATGAAGAAGCAGGGATTTACCACCCGGTCGTTGAATGTACCCTACGCAAAAACCGATCCGCACCATGCACTTCAGATGCCATTATACGGTGCGCAGGCGTTTGAGTTTGATTCGGCCGAGCAGATTGCCGCGAATTTCAGGGGGGAATATATTGCCCATGTATATTCTCGTGCCTCCAATCCAACTGTAGAGTATTTTGAAATTAAGCTGTGCGAGCTCACAGGAGCCCATGGTTCTTTGGCTGTAGCTTCCGGAATGGCTGCCATTGCCGATGTTATTTTTGCCATTGCGCGGTCGGGCGACAATATCATCACCGGAAATCAGCTGTTCGGACATACCTATGCGCTTATGCAGC
The DNA here is from genome assembly GCA_964349885.1 of uncultured Prolixibacteraceae bacterium. Classification (GTDB taxonomy): domain Bacteria; phylum Bacteroidota; class Bacteroidia; order Bacteroidales; family Prolixibacteraceae; genus UBA1413. The sequence goes on from CAYGIQ010000017.1 coordinate 18,735, forward strand.
AAACCCTTCCTGACCTTGGGATCGAAACCCGCTTTTCGGCTCTGCGGAATGGAAAAGAGGTTGAGGCCCTTATTGATGTACGAACCCGGGCTATTTTCTTCGAAACGGTGACCAATCCACAGCTCACCATCGCCGATTTTGCTATGTTGTCGGATATTGCCAAAAGGCATCAAATTCTGCTCATTGCCGACAGTACACTTACGCCGCCCAACGTTTTCCAAGCTTCAAAGCACGGGATCGATATAGAGGTAATGTCTACCACCAAATACATCTCGGGTGGTGCAACCTCTTTTGGGGGGGCCATTCTTGATTATGCTTCCTACGACTGGAGTCTTAATCCCAATTTCGGGGCATACTACCCGAAATTCGGGAAGAACGCCCTTATTGCAAAGCTTCGAAAAAACATCTATCGAAATACCGGAGGCAGCATGACCGCTCAAACTGCCCTAATGCAGATTGCAGGCTTGGATATGCTTGAGTTGCGTGTGGAACGCTGCTATTCCAATTGTATGGCCTTAGGTGAATATCTTCGTAAGCATCCAAAGGTGGTAAGGGTTGATTATCCCGGACTTCCGGGATCGGCCGGCTACGATGCGGCCGTGGAGATATTCAGAGGCATTCCCGGCACCATAATGACTTTCGATCTGGAGAATGAGGCAGACTGCTTTGCTTTTATGAACCGTCTTTCTATTATTCGCCGAGCCACCAATCTGAACGACAACAAATCTCTGATCATCCATCCGTGGTCGACCATTTATGCAGAGTTTTCTGAAAAAGAGCGCGAAGCGGCCTTTATCCGACCTACCATGATGCGCTTGTCGGTGGGTATTGAAAATGCAAATGATCTTATCGAAGATATTGCTGCTGCGCTATAATTTTCTGGCATCGCCAACACCCGATTGCAGAAAATGCAGGTTGCGCGATAAGCCACGATAGCCTGCGCGTTTGACGGCCGAGTTTCTGAAAAGTTCGTTAAAAGTAGGCTGGTCCATTCTATACCACTCCTCTGCCTTCAGTTCCATTAATATGGATTTTGGGTTAAATCCAGGTTCCTGATGGGGTTCTGATTTGAGGTTCCAGGGGCAAACATCCTGACAGATATCGCAACCAAAAACCCGGTTTTGGAAGTTCCCTGTTAGCGAGGGATCGATCTCTTCGCGGTTTTCAATGGTCTGATAGGAAATACATCTTCTGGCATCGATTACCCGATCGGGAAGAATGGCCTGTGTAGGACAGGCATCGATGCATCGGGTGCAGCGACCACAATGATCGCGTACCTCTTTCGGAATGGTGTCGGGGATGTTGGCGTCGAGGATGAGCTCGCCAATAAAAAAGAAACTTCCATGGGCTGGCGATATCAATTGGGCATTTTTCCCTATCCACCCCAAACCTGCTTTGCGGGCCCATGCCCGCTCCAGAACCGGGGCCGAATCCACAAATATCCTTCCGCTGCATTCGATTACCTCCTCGCGTATATAGTCGAATAGAATGCGCAACTTTTCTTTCATAACAAAGTGGTAGTCGGTGCCATACGCATATTTCGATAAAACAGGCGCATTCTGATCTTGCTGGAAGCTCTGGGGGTAATAGTTTTGAAGCACAACAACGACTGTTTGGGCATTTTCGACCAGCAACCTCGGATCAATCCTTTTTTCATGATTGCGCTCCATATACTGCATCTTGCCATGCATACCATTATCGAGCCACTTTTTAAGCCTAAATTGATCGTCGGTCAGAACTCCGGCGGCGACAATTCCGCAATCGAGAAATCCCAAGCTTTTACTTTTTGCCTTAATGCGTTCAGATGCTGAGGCGGTTCGATCCATAATACTTTTCCGGACGGTAGGCATCAAAATTAACATTTTGGGGTAAATCATTCTTGCTGCTCTGATAATTTGCTTAATTTCGGCATCGGTAGGTGCCAGGAATCTTAAAAAAACCAGTACAGAGTGAAGGGGTGAAATTCTCGTCTTCCCTCCATTTATAACGAATAAATGCTTTTGACCGCTGCCGTTTAAATCAACTTATGAAAAAGATTGGCTTCTTTCTTGGATCGATGCTTCTTTGGAGCGTGGTAACTTCCCAACCGCTTTTGTCGCATCAGAAATCGTTGGGGGAATTTCTAAAAGAACTTGAACAGCGTTACAATGTAACCATTGTATTTCAGGAGCGATTGGTGGAGGGGAAGTTGGTGGATCATGCATTCTGGCGATTGCGCAATGATATCGAAACAACGCTGCATTTGGCACTCGGACCACACAATCTTGTCTTTATACGGCAAGGTGACAACCATTACGAAATCTCTCCCTTTCAATACCATCGACGGCCTCCTTACGAAGGGGCCGGCCATTTAAGTCAACTGGCAACCCTGTTTCCATCGCTCGACGAATGGGAACTTCGCCGAACCCATTTGAAGGCCCACCTTCAGGAGAGTCTAAACCTAGCCCCTTGGCCCGAGAAATCTCCCTTACGCCCAATGCACTCTCCCTTGCGATTGCACGATGGTTATACTACCGAAAATGTTGCACTCGAAACCCTTCCGGGACTTTTCTTAAGCGGCACCCTATACCGACCTGTGCTTGGGGAGGGTCCTTTCGCGGCGATTCTATTGGCACAAGGACACTTCATGCATCAGAGATTTGGCGAAGAGCCACAAATTATGGCGGCAACCCTAGCCCGAATGGGGGCTGTGGTATTTAGTTACGATATGTTTGCTGTAAATGAATCGCAACTTCAGTTTTCAATCGACGACCACCGAACGCCAACAGCCATGATAGTGCAGACCTGGAACAGCATAAGAGTTATCGATTTTCTTGAAAGTCTGCCCTATGTTGATGCCGCACGTATTGGCATGACCGGAGCTTCCGGAGGGGGTACGCAAACCTTTCTGGCAGCAGCGCTCGATGACCGGATAGCCGCCAGTGCTCCGGTAGTGATGGTCTCTTCGTGGTTTTACGGGGGATGTGCTTGCGAGAGCAGTATGCCCATTCACGATTGTTCTGAATTTAGGAGCAACAATGTGGAGATAGCTGCCATGGCTGCACCAAGGCCTTTGTTGCTGGTGTCGGTGGGTGGCGACTGGACGGCAACTACCCCAGATGTAGAATTCCCTTTTATTGAGAATGTATTCGGGTTCTATGGTCAAACGGGTAGGGTTAACAATGTGCATCTATCCGCCGAGGGGCATGATCTGGGTCGGTCGAAACGGGAAGCAGTTTATCACTTTTTCGCAGGGAATCTGGGACTTTCTCCCGAAAGTGTTACCAACGCTTCGGGTGAGATAGATGAGTCGTTGTCGGTGGTAGAGCCCCACCCATCTATGTATACCTTTGGCGAAAATGGAGAAGAGTTACCAGAAAGGGCCATTATTGGGTTAGAGAATTTGATAAAAATCTATCCGTTTTTGCGCGGGCAATAAAAATCTTTTACTTTTAACCGTATGAGAACAACCATCGATCTGAACAATAATTGGCGAAAGGTAGCCTCAGCCATCTATACCAAAACCGGTGACTCTAAAATTCTGGGACAGGCAGAAGTGGATGTTACTGATCTGGAAGCATACGTAGCCGCAAAAAGGAAGAAAGGCATTAAGGTAACCCTTACCCATGTTTTAACACTGGCAGCTGCTCGTGCCCTGAAATATGAAGTGCCTGAACTCAATGCCTATGTGATTCGGGGTAAGCTTGTCACACGGCCAACCATTGATGCGATGGTGAGCGTTTTGCTTAATGGGTCGGAAATGGGTTCTGTTAAAATCAACAATGCCGATCAGATTACCATCGACGAGATGGCCGAAATTTTTTCCCAACAGATTAGTGAAGCCAGACATGGTAGCGAACATGCCGCCATGGATATGAAAGCGCGTCTTGCTGCTATTCCTTGGCCATTTCGCAAATGGTTTTTCAATTTGATGAAATTTATAACCCTAACAATGGGTCTTACCATCAAAAAGTACGGTTTAACTCCTAACAGTTTTGGTTCATTTGTAGTATCGAATGTGGGTACGCTCGGTCTCGACCTAGGGTTTCCATCGCTGATGCCAACTTCGAACGTTTCCTTTGTGCTTATGCTGGGTGCAGTGCATAAGCGTCCTTGGGTGGTCAACGACCAGGTGGTGCCAAGGAAAATAATGTGGCTGGGATCGGCCCTCGACCACCGAGTTTGCGATGGATCGCATGGAGGACGTTTGTTTCGCTATCTGAAGTACATAATACAAAACCCACACCTGCTCGAGTCGAAGCCGGAAGAGGTTGCAATGGTAACCGAAGAAAAAGTTTAATCTGCATTTGCCTTCAGTTCACCCACAATACGTCTGCCATGCAGCTCTGTAGCTCCTGTTAGCCGACCAATCTTAACAAAGTTTTGCAGGGTCACCTTCCCGGCTGCAATGATGGTAATTTTCCCGGATCCCTGCTTAATCATGTTCTTAATGGTTTCGGCTCCTTCGTAAGCCGTGGGTTTTCCTCCCGAAGTTAAAACACGGGTTACTCCCTCTATTTGTCGTAGCGCTGTTATGGCTGCTACCGGATCGGGTAAGGTATCAATGGCTTTGTGGAATGTTACAGGAAGGGGTGCAGCCTTTTCTGCCAATAAAGCAGTAGCCTCCACATCGATCGCGCCCTTAGCGGTTAATAAGCCCATCACTATGCCAGATGCACCCATTGCCTTTGCCTCTGCTATCTGATGCGCCATCAAACGGACTTCTTCATCGTTGAATACAAATCCTCCCTCTCGGGGCCGAACCATCACCATTACTGGTATGGGAACAGCGTGGCACACCCGCCTAGTGAGTTCCGGGTCGGGGGTAAGTCCATCCATTTCGAGATGAGAACAGAGTTCCAGTCGGGTAGCGCCCAATCGCCAAGCGCTGACGGCTTCATCGTAGGTTTCAACACAGGCTTCCAGTATCATGGCATATCAATTTTGCCCTGCAAGTATACCGGAATTTTGGTATTTTTACCTTATGAATCTCTCTTTATCCGGCCCTTTTAACCTATTGGCCATTGTTGGACCTACTGCATCGGGGAAGACTGCATTGGCCGTTGCATTGGCCCGACTGCTTGGGGGTGAAATTATATCTGCAGATTCCAGACAGGTGTACCGAGGTATGGACATTGGCACCGGAAAGGATATTTCAGAATATGGTGAAGGCAGCGCTCGTGTTCCAGTGCATCTGATCGACATTGCAGATGCTGGATACCATTACAATGTGTTTGAATACCAGCGCGATTTTTTGCAGGTATGGAACGACCTCTCCTTAAACAACCGATTCCCGGTGCTTTGCGGTGGCAGTGGCCTATACATCGAGGCGGTACTTAACAACTACCTTTTAATTCAGGTTCCTCCAGATCCGGAATTGCGGCAAGAGCTCAGTGGAAAGTCGCTCGAAGAACTCACTGCTATACTCAAAAATTATCGTCCAGAGCTCCACAACCAAACCGACACAGAGAATGAGCGCAGAGCCATCAGGGCCATTGAAATTGCGCGTTACTATGCCCATAACAATCCAAGTGAAGAACCTTCTCCGGAAATCAGACCGCTGGTTGTCGGTATTATGGTCGATAGAGAAGTACGACGCGACAGAATTACCCGTCGGCTGCAATTGCGTATTGAAGAGGGATTGGTAGAGGAAGTTAACACCTTACTGGAAAATGGGCTGACCCCATCCGATCTTATCTATTACGGGCTCGAATATAAGTATGTAACCCGTTTCATTGCAGGCGATCTTAGTTTCGATGCCATGGTATCGGAACTTACCATTGCCATCCACCAGTTCGCAAAGCGGCAAATGACCTGGTTCCGGCGCATGGAGCGAAACGGTACTAAAATTCACTGGTTAGACGAATCTCTGCCCACGGACGATAAGATTCAGTGGGTAATGAAATGGCTGAACCGCTAAATTCCGATCCCACTTAAGGCTTTTTGCTGCCAAACCAGCCGTGCCCTTATCAATTCAGCTCCATCTGATTCTCTTACAATACTGCACAGGTGTTCCAAAGGTGACAATTCCTGACGTTTCACAGCCATGGCATCGGTATGCATTCCCTCTTTTACCATGTTCACCTCGAGTTCAATCAGATCATGGTGTTGGTGAAAATCGAAACTGTAGCAGTTGTTGATACGTTCGAGATAACGGCCTGTGTTGAAATGCTGGTTAATGTCAATCTCATTGAACGTAACCGGCGAAAAGATGAGGGGGACGCTATTGATGGGCGATGCTACCTTGCCGGCGTTGTACCCAATTGAGCTATCCTGGTAGGGGGGGAGTGATTTCAGTTCCCTGAATCGCTGAAGTCGACGGGTGGAGGCGTTCAAAATCAGCCAACTACTGGTGCCTTCGAGAAGGATGTTGCCCTTCTGATCAATTAGGGTATAGTCGCGGTAGGCGAAAAATCCATCGGTCCCTCTCGACCAGGTTTCGAGGGTGAACTCCTCGGTCCACTTAGGCCTCCGGTTCACCTTGAACAGTAGTCGCGATAAAACCCAAAAAAGCTGGTCCTCGGCCAAATCTTCGAAGCCAAAACCTAAAAGGCGGGCATGTTCCCAGGCAATTTCCTGCATGTACCAAAACAAATAGGGGGTCGAAACCTCCCCAAAACAATTGACGTGGTATGATTTTGCTCTTAAGTGGTTTTTGTGCTTCATCTGAATCTGCTTATCTTTAATTTTAACCAACTGCAATCAAATTGCAAATAGACTCAGCAGTGTACTGGCATACACCAATTCTTAGTGTATTTATATGCCTGAATGAGCACTACTAAGTAGTTTTGGTTTGAACTACTGTAAACTTTTGCGTAAAATTATTGTTTGGTTTTGATTGCAGTCACCTTTTAACCAATTTTGCGAAAAATTTAGGCCAAATGGGCAAAATATTAATAAAAACAGCAGAACAGATTAACGGAATCCGAAGAAGCAGCCAACTTGCGGCTAGGACCCTCGATTATGTCGCAGGATTCGTTGAGCCTGGTGTGCATACCGATTTTCTTGATGCAAAGATAGAAGCATTTATATTGGAGCATGGTGCAGTTCCAGCAACCAAAGGCTACAACGGGTTTCCAAAATCGTGTTGTATCTCTCCCAACGAGGTCGTTTGTCACGGAATTCCTTCTCCTTCGGTAGTGCTAAAAGAGGGCGACATCATCAACATTGATGTGACCACCATCTTAGATGGTTTCTATGGCGATACTTCCAGAATGTTTTGTGTTGGAGAAGCTTCCGAAAATGCCAGAAACCTGGTTGAAGCGACCTCTCATTGCCTCGATCTGGCCATTCAGCAGGTAAAGCCTGGAAGCCATTTTGGTAACATTGGGTTTGTGATTTCCCGCTATGCCAGTGCAAAAGGCTATTCAGTGGTGTACGAATATTGTGGTCATGGAGTAGGGGTTCATTTTCACGAAGAACCTCAGGTGGATCATACTTCCCGCAAGAATACAGGCCCGCTGATGCAGCCAGGAATGATCTTTACAATTGAACCTATGGTGAACGAAGGAAGGGCTACTACACGCCTCGACAAGCACGATGGATGGACTGCACGGACGGCTGATATGCGACTGTCGGCTCAGTTCGAACATACGGTTTTGGTTACTGAAAACGGTTGTGAAGTTCTGACCGATATCCACAACCGTTATCCTATTACCTGATTTTGGGCAATTAGCAGTATTTTAATTATTTTGATTGGTTTTCAGCATAATGCCCTTCCCTATTAACTTTTGTTTTTACAGGGAAATGGTTCTGATCGAACATCCAAGCTTCAAGCAAAAGAGGCGAGTCTGTTTCAAGTGCCAATGAGTCTATTAGCGTTCGCAAAGTATTAAACTCGTGCTCGGCATCTTCTATTTTCTTTGACTTGCTGTAACCGGGGCCCACAAAACATGCAGGGTTTATCATCCAGGGCTCAATCACAAGTTTTGTTTCGGTTGCTACCGGTGCCACAAAGCTACTGTTCATTGCCATTCTTGCCTTATTCTCTTTAGCGTAATCGGCCAGTTTTATTGTGTGGTAAGTTAAGCCCTGACCTGAAGTAGTTCCATTTTCGTCTGTTTGCGCATGGGCCTCAAGAGTTGCAGACACCAAAATCACCATTGTCACTGCCAATCCGATTCTGTTAAAAATTTTGATTTTTTTCATTACTAGTTTCCTCCTGAATTTATTTCTGAACTGTTTTCGATGGTATGACGCATGCTTAAAAGTATCGTTACAATATTTTAGAACTTTTTTATCAATGTTACCCGATGTTACCTTGTAGTGGGCAATGCAAAGTACATGATTTTTTTCAATTTAGGAATCTGGCAGGTTTTGATAACAACATTTCGACAAAGGTTATACGGCAACTTTCCTTGCCCCCTCCAAAAGGGAATGGTGCAAGTTTAGAATGCTGTTGAATAGGATAACTGAATAGCTACTGGCAACCTAATGAAGTGATTGTGTGCTTGTCGGAGTTGGCCCTATGGAGAGCTCCTAATCCTTTTCTTCCTATAACCAAATGGCATGGGATGGTGGGGGAGATTGATGATTATTGGCTACCTTTACCTCTCAATATTTAAGTTTCATCAGCGTCCTGTCCAACGAAATATCATGTTATGTCGCTAAAGATTGAGGAAAAGAATTTGGAACGGTTTATCATGGCGGGCGACCGTGTTTTGGTAAAACCGAAGAATCCGGAACAAAGAACTGCTTCTGGGTTAATATTGCCACCTACCGTGCAGGAAAACGAGAAGTTGCTTAGTGGTTATGTAGTTAAAGTTGGACCGGGTTATCCCATTCCGGCTATGACGGATGCCGATGAGCCGTGGAAGGAAAAGCAGGATGAAGTTCGGTATGTTCCGCTTCAGGCGCAAAGTGGAGATCTGGCGGTTTACCTTAACAAGAGTGGTTATGAGATTGAATTTAACCAGGAGAAATATGTTATTCTGCCTCACAGTGCAATTCTCATGCTCATAAGGGATGAAGAACTTTTTGAATAGCCGGTGAGTGAATCCGAATTCGGAGAAAATATCCCATGTTTATTAGAACAATTAATTTTCCTAATTAAGGATAGGCTGCAACCTGCAGGAGGGACAAAGTTGGGTTGAATGAAAATTGGATTCATAACTGCGTAACATTTATGGAATATACTTTACCGGTGAACGGACATCCTTACCGAATCTGTGAGTCTGGTAGCGGCATACCTTTTTTCTGGATGCATGGCATGTTCCATTCATTGGCCATAGAAGATCATTTTTCGGTAGTCGATTTTGATCTCCTAAGCCGTGGTCTGCGGCTAATCCGTATTGAATTGCCTGCGCATGGATCCTCACATCTTCCCGAATCAGGAGACCGTCTTACTTGGCAATCAATGGCTGAAGATATTGCTCAATTGGCCAATACGATAGCTCCTGACGGCTATTTTGCCGGTGGCTTCTCGCAAGGTGCCGGAATTGCTGCACACCTTGCTGTTTTGGATACAAGGCTTAAGGGTTTGGTTTTGGCAATGCTGCCCAAGATTTGGGAAGAACGGCCGGTGATTGTCGCAACCTACAAAAAAATGCTGCAGGCTTTGAAAGGTGAGAGGACCGACGCTTTGCTGCAACGCCTTTTTCGTCAGGCTCATTATCCACCTATATCCATCGAGCAACATCCAGAGCGATCGGAATCTCTTGTCGGATTGATGCTGGGGAGTTCGGTAGAGGCCCTGCATACAATATTGGAAGGTGCCATTGCAAGTGATTTTCCCAATCGTTTGGATACTTTCAAAAGGGAGTTGCCTGTCATGCTTGCAGGCTGGGAGAACGATCCCAATCATCCGATAAGTTCATTTAACCAACTGAAGAGGCTTCCTGAAGTCTGTTTTTCGCTCATTTTGCAAGATAAATCCGATATTTCTGACTTTTCATCACGCATTTTGCAGATAATATTATCAAAAATGTAATTTTTATGGGCAATTCACTTACAAGATGATGTT
>CAYGIQ010000018.1:0-28653 GCA_964349885.1 uncultured Prolixibacteraceae bacterium
TGGTGGCCTATCTGTTACGGGGCAGATTGGAACAAAAACCTGAATAGATTGAATAGATTTAGATCAGGTTGTAAGAAAGAGAGGCTGCCTTTTCTAAGGCAGCCTCTCTTTCTTGATTGCGGAGTAGCTTACTTCTTAAGTACCTTTTTGTATCCGTATATGGCAGCACTTCCCAGCTCTTGCTCAATGCGCAGCAGCTGATTGTATTTTGCCATCCTGTCGGAACGGCTAAGTGAACCGGTTTTGATTTGTCCGCAGTTTAGGGCAACTGCAATATCTGCTATGGTTGAATCTTCAGTCTCTCCAGAACGGTGTGAGGTAACCGAAGTATAGCCAGCGCGGTGTGCCATTTCAATAGCATCGATGGTTTCGGTAAGGGTGCCGATCTGATTAACTTTGATAAGAATTGAATTGGCAGCATCGAGCTCAATGCCTTTACGCAGATACTCAACGTTGGTTACAAAGAGGTCATCACCAACCAACTGGCATTTGTGCCCGAGTGCTTTGTTAAGAGCGACCCAGCCATTCCAGTCACCTTCGTGCATGCCATCTTCTATTGAATCGATGGGGAATTTCTCTACCAATTCAGCCAAATAGGTTACCTGTTCGGCCGAAGTGCGCTTTTTACCCTTCTCTCCTTCAAATTTGGAGTAGTCGTAAATGCCATCGGTATAGAATTCAGAAGCAGCACAGTCGAGGGCAATGGAGATGTCTCCCCCTTCTTCGGCACGCCCCGGTTTGTATCCTGCATTTTTAATAGCCTCGATAATGCTGTTAAGTGCGTCTTCGGTTCCGTCGAGTGCCGGAGCAAATCCACCTTCGTCTCCAACAGCGGTACTCAGGTTTCGGTTGTGCAATACTTTCTTGAGGTTGTGGAAAACTTCTGCACCCATGCGCAGCCCTTCACGGAATGAGGGGGCACCAATTGGACGAATCATAAATTCCTGAAAAGCTATAGGGGCATCGGAATGGCTTCCTCCGTTAATAATGTTCATCATTGGAATCGGAAGCGTTTTTGCATTGGTGCCTCCAATATACCGATAGAGTGGCATTTCAAGACAATCGGCTGCCGCCTTCGCTACTGCAAGTGAAACTCCCAGCATTGCATTAGCACCCAGTTTTGACTTGGTTTTGGTGCCATCAAGTTCAATCAGTTTTTTATCAATGGCTACCTGATCCATGGCAGACATCCCAACTAAGACTCTTCCAATCACTTCATTGACGTTCTCAACCGCTTTTAGCACCCCTTTGCCAAGATAACGGCCCTTATCGCCGTCGCGCAATTCAAGCGCTTCATTCTCGCCGGTCGATGCACCAGATGGTACAGCAGCCCGTCCACTTGCGCCACATTCTAGGGTTACTTCCACTTCTATGGTCGGATTGCCACGTGAATCAAGAATTTCTCTTCCAAAAACATTACTGATTATCATGCGATTTTATTTTAGTTAAAAATCTAATTAAAGGTTTTTCAAGTTCTGGTAAGAACCAGTTCAAAGATACAAATATTGTGTCCACTTCTAATTTTAAATATTCTCAGGATGGTAATGTTCACATATTATTAATCAAAAAAAAACAGGAAAATATGGTTTGAAAAGGGGGAATTGAATTCGGCTAAAATCCTGAGTGAAAATTTACAACTTTATACATATTTTTTCGCTAATGTCATAAAACGGTGGTCCTTACTACTTGATTTATGCATTACAAAAACTGACGGGCAAGGATGATGCCTATGTACAATGCAACAACTCCTGCGACTACTGAACCAATACTGTACAAAAAAAACTCTGGCATGGATGAAGCCTTTAGAAGCCGCATGTTATCGAGCGAAAAGGCAGAAAAGGTTGTGAATCCACCACAAAAACCTACTGCCAAGAATAATCTCCATTCAGTACTTAGTAAATCTTGCTTTTCAGACAGAGCAAACAGAACTCCGAGTATGAAACTTCCGGAGATGTTAACGAGCATAGTCCCCCATGGGAAACTGTGGTGGGTAATTTTTTCGACCCCAGTTTGAGCCAGAAACCTCAGTACACTGCCCAGAAAACCACCTGCCCCAACCAGTAATAAAATACGAACCATGCCGATATTTTTTCGTAATTTGTGCAAGTTAGTGCAATTTTTGATTCAAGTTAATTTGCCGCTGGGCCGATATATTTTTGCATTTAAAATTTTATTGAAATGAAATTAAAGTGGATAATTCTGGCGGTTTGGCTGATTGTTTCATTGGGAGTTGAGGCGCAGTCGAATGCTGCCCAGATTTCGGCCGCAAAATTCATGGTTAATGGGGCCTTGAATGGCGCCTCGGTTGGCATTGTGGTTGCCGATGCTTCCAATGGATTAATATTGGGTGAAATACATCCCAATTTGCTTCTTGCGCCTGCTTCAACGGCAAAACTCATTACCTCGGCAGCAGCTTTCGATAGACTTGGCCCTGAGTATCGATTCGAGACACCGTTTTTGCTTGAGGGGAGCTTTGATATACCTTCAGGGATCGTTACTGGAAATCTCGTTATCAGAGGAGCTGCTGATCCCACGCTTGGTTCGGCTTGGTTCAATCAAAATAGATTCAACGACACCTTCTTTCCACACCTAGCAACCATCTTGACCGAAGCTGGGTTAAAATCGGTTCATGGCGATATAGTTATCGACCTATCGGATTTTGAACACTGGGCGATACCCGACAAATGGGTTTGGGAAGATGTTGGAAATTATTATGGATCTGCAGCTTATGGATTGAACATTTTCGATAATACCCTCAGGCTCTATTTTGACACACCTGCCACCCCGGATACTCCCGTTAGGCTTGTGTCGCAAATACCATCTACCGACAACCTTTTGTGGGTAAACGAAATTCGATCGTCTAATGTTAACCGCGATTTGGCTTATGTGTATGGGAGCCCATGGGATTCACGACGTGTATTGCGCGGCACGCTTCCCTTAAATCGTAAGGGTTTCGAGGTAAAGGCTGCTCTCCCAGACCCACCCGAGGTTTTTGGCAAAATGCTTGTGAGGGCGATGAGTGCAAAGGGTATCGAAATCACAGGGTCGATTGTAACCACCAAAATCAGGCACGAAGGTGCTTTGTTGTATAGATTTGTTTCTCCTCCTCTTTCCGAAATATGTTCGCTCCTCCACTACGAAAGTGTAAATTTAGTTGGTGAGGCGCTGGTGTTGGAACTTGGCAGGGTGGCAACTGGATATGGAAACCGCGATGGCGGTCTTCAGGCTGTTACCAGTTTTATGCAAACCAATGTTACACCACAACCTTTCTTCCTCGACGATGGAAGCGGGCTATCGCGGTTTTCGACGGTATCGGCAAGGCAATTGAATGATTTGTTGCGCTTTATGCACCTTGGACCGAACAGTCGGGTGTATAAAAGTACACTCCCTCCGGCCGGGGCAGGCACCTTAAAGGTGTTCAGCTCAACCAGGTTTCCCGGCAATTCACTTCGTGCCAAAAGCGGCTCCATGACGCGGGTGAGATCTTATGCAGGATACCTTACTGCAAACTCTGGTCGGGAACTAACTTTTGCGGTAATTGCCAATAATTTTCCGGGGACCCATCAGGAAATCATCAAAGCTATTGAAGATATGCTCTGGGAGATAAAGGTCGCCTACTGATATTGGGGACTCTCAGTTGCTTTTTAAAGTTTTAGATAACCATCCATCGCTTTCTTAACCGACCCATATTCAAGCAAAAGTTTTCGGGCGGCATGCTCCTCTATCTTAAGCTCCTCTATCAGCATTTTTGTTCCCCGGTTGATGAGTTTGGCATTGGTGAGTTGCATGTTAACCATCTTATTCCCCTTAACTTTGCCTAATTTTACCATAAGGGTTGTGGTTATCATATTCAGAATCAGCTTTTGAGCCGTACCTGCCTTGAGCCGGGTGCTGCCGGTAACAATCTCGGGACCCACAATGGCCTCGACCGGAAACTCGGCCGCTGCAGCAATCATTGACCCGGGATTGCAGGTAATGCATCCGGTAAGCAAACCTGCTTCGCGGGCACGCTTAACACCTCCAATAACGTAGGGTGTAGTCCCCGATGCAGCAATGCCAATGACGGTATCCATTGGAGTAACCTGATATTGCTGAAGTTCTGACCAAGCTTTTTGGGGATCGTCTTCTGCATTTTCGACTGCTTTTCGAAGGGCAATATCCCCCCCTGCGATCAACCCTATAACCATATTGTCGGGGATCCCAAAAGTGGGTGGTAGCTCCGAGGCATCGAGCACTCCAAGTCGGCCGCTGGTGCCTGCTCCCAGGTAAAATACCCTTCCCCCTTTGACCATCCGCTGTAATATATTCTCTACCAATTGCTCAATTTGAGGTAAAGCCTGCCTTACGGCTTTATGTACCTTGGCATCTTCACGATTGATATTTACAAGCAAATTTGCCACACTCATAGTGTCGAGATGTTTGAATCTCGAAGGTGTCTCGGTAACGTTGATTACTTGGTGGTTTTCTTCGGTCATATGGCTTTGTTTAAAGGCAGCTATTACGAGCCTACCTTTTTGCGGAGGCTACTGTCTATTCAATCTGTTGTTTCAACCACTGGGGTCGGTCGGTGGTTATTTTAGTTACCCCTAGTGACACCAGCCTTCTGGCTTCATTGGGGTCGTTTACGGTCCATGCCAGTACCTCGAAGCCGAGAGAACGGGCTTCATCAACCAAAGGCTGGTCAATTACCGAGAAGTGCAAGTTGATACCATCCAAACCTGCGGGTACTATCTGAGGCATTCTTTTTTTTATGTCGGGTTTTGCACCCGACAGCCAATAGGCTTTGTTGGAAGGAAACGCCTTCTTTAAATCAGTAATGGTTTCCCAACCAAAACTGATGAAAACGATTTGTGATTTTTTGGGATGCTGTTGAAGTATGCGCTCCATATGGGGGACAATCTCGCTACCACATTTCACCTCAACTACAAGCAACTTATCATCGGGTATCGTTGCAATGACTTCTTCGAGAAAAGGAATCCGTTCGCCTTTAAAAGCAACATCTTTCCATGACCCAACATCGAGGTTGCGTAAAACCAGCGATGGGGTGTTTCTGATCACCATATTGCTTTTGCTGAGGGCAGTTCTTTTGGTGTCTTTGTCGTGAATCACCACAATCCGATTATCCGACGCCAAATGAACATCGATTTCCACCGCATCGGCGTTGTGCTCCCATGCCAGTTGGGCTGCAGCAACAGTGTTTTCAGGTGCGTCGTGCGAAGCCCCGCGATGCGCTATAAAGACGTTTTGAGCAAATGCCCCTGTAGTGGCCATCGAGAAAAAAATCAGGGTGAAAAGTTTCATGCGGATATATATTAAGTTTCGAACCCAAAAATCGGCACGCTAAGCAAGCTTGGCAAACCTTTAAATGGTATTGTATGCGGCTAGCGAAGATAACGGGTTTCCGGGTTACTATCAATTTTATGGCCGAAAAAAGTTTGGGTAATATCTATCTCTACAGTTCGTTATCAGTTAGGGTCCTAAGGTTGTATTAACCCAAATATATTTTTTATCAAATTATAGTTTTTTGGGTTCCGGCGGCATTTGAAAATATTGATTTAGTTTTGTAGCAACGAATCCCATTATGTTTCAGCGATACTTCACTTTCTTTATGCTCGGAATTCTGCGGCTAGCCTCCTATTTGCCGTTGGGTGTACTGCATCTGTTTTCGAATGGAATGGCGATTTTGCTCTTTTATGTAATCCGCTATAGGAGGGGAGTGGTAGAATCGAATCTTCAGCGTTCGTTTCCGGATAAAACATCTGCACAGCGCAGAAGAATTGCGAGACGCTACTATGCTCATCTTGGCGATTTATTGGTTGAATCTCTGAGATCTGAAAGGATGTCGGAAGGGGAGTATGCCAAAAGGGTGGAGGTTTTGAATCCGGAATTTGTCAACCAATATCATAGCCGCGGTCAGAGTGTGGTTGTATTGGCGATGCACTATGCCAATTGGGAATGGATGTTATCGCTCCCACTGGCACTTAACCCAACCGTTTTGTTTGTGTATAAACCCCTGAGCAATTCCGTTTTCGACCGCCATTTCAGTAAGGTAAGAAACAGATTTGGAGGCAAGGTCGTGTCGATGTCAATAGCCCTTCGTAAAATCATAGAGGCTCAGGCTGCCAACGAACCCGTGCTTACCTGGCTGGCTGCAGATCAGGCTCCCCCTTGGTTTCATAAATTGTGGATCCGATTTCTTAACCAGGATACTCAATTTTTTGACGGACCGTCCAAAATTGCCCAGCGATTTAATCAACCCGTTTTAATTCAATATGTTCGGCGTGTTAAGCGCGGCTACTATCAAACATGGTTCGAAACCCTTGTAGAGGATCCACTCGGTATGGATCAGGCAGAGATTCTGAAGCTCTACGCAAACAGAATGGAAGCACACATTAGATTGGCACCGGAGTTCTATTTGTGGTCGCATCGCCGATGGAAGCACCAAAGACCGGCCGATCAATCTCTGAGTTAAAAAGGAAGCCACTTCACCGCAAATTTCTTTTTTGTACATTTATGGACCATAAACCTTTCTTTATGGCTTCCACTCGGTACAACGGACTTATTCTATCGATATTAAAAGGATTGGCCCGACTTCCTTTCCCACTGCTGTTTCTTCTGTCGGACCTGCTGTCGCCTTTGCTGCAATATGTTGTAAGGTACCGCCGTAAAGTTGTACGCAGGAACCTTCAAAATGCATTCCCCGAAAAGTCCTCAACAGAACTGCGCAGCATTGAACGAAAATTTTACCGGCATCTTTGCGATATTTCGCTTGAAACTGCTAAAGCGTGGCGCATGACAGAGTCAGTTTTCAGGAAGCGCATGACCGTTAAAGGGGATGAAGCCTTACACCAACATTTTGAAGAAGGAAGGAGTGTAATTTTACTGGGTATGCACCTCAATAATTGGGAATGGAGTTCCATTACACAGCGCTATCTCAAGCATCAATACCTGGTTGTTTACAATCCGGTGCGCGGCAATCCCGAATTTGAGGCATATCTCACCAATATGCGCGAGCGGTATGGAGCGGTGACCATTCCTGTGCATAAATCAGCCCGGGCGCTCATGGAGTTTCATCAGAAAAACATTCCGGTTTGTTTGGTGCTGGGCGCAGATCAGAGGCCACCGACGGTCAATCGATTTTGGACCACATTCATGAACCAAGAAGCTTGTTTTAACCTCGGTCCAGAAAAAATCGCCCAAAAATCAAATATCCCGGTATATTTGGCCTACACAAAAAAAACTGGTCGTGGGCGGTACCAGATGGAGTTTATTCCACTGATAGCAAACCCGTCGGAGATGACCGGCGACGAAATTATGATTACCTACATTCGGGCGATGGAGCATTTTATACGCATCGAACCGGAACACTACCTTTGGTCGCACAACCGCTGGAGTCAGAAACGCCCCGCCGAGTTTCCACTTGTATTATAGTCTCAAATCCTCACAGGTTATATTGAAGGGCGCGATTGGCATAGTTTGGGGAATTGATCAGAATTAGTTGGAAGCTAGTTTGTGGAAGTGTCCATTCCTCTTAAAAATACATCCACTCCGGCGGCCGCCACTTTGCCTGCTTCAATGGCATGCACTACCAGGCTGGCTCCCCGTTCTGCATCGCCTGCAGCGAAAACTTTGGCTACCGAGGTCTGCTTATACTGGTTTACCGCAATATTCCCACGTGTATCAAGCTTCACATTGAGTCCCGATAACAAGCCTTCATGCACTGGCTGGGTGAATCCCATGGCCAACAAAACCAGATCTACCTCTACCACTTCATGGCTATCTGCTACTTCCTCCATTTGCCAGCGTTTTTGGGCATCTTTTTTCCACTCAACCTGAACCAGCTCTGCATGCGTAACCCTACCATCGGTGCCTGTCAATTGTCTGGTCGATAAGCTCCACTTTCTTTCGCATCCTTCGAGGTGTGAGCTGGAAGTACGCAGTGTGTTGGGCCAATAAGGCCATGGATTGCCTGGCTCACGCTTGTCGGAGGGTTTGGGGAGAATTTCAATTTGCAGTACCGATGCAGCCTTTTGACGAATTGCTGTTCCTACACAGTCCGATCCGGTATCGCCTCCGCCAATAACCAATACACGTTTATCTTTGGCATGAATTCGCTCACTTTTTGGAATATCCTGACCAGCGACTACCTTGTTTTGTTGAGTTAGGTACTCCATGGCAAAATGTACGCCTCCAAGTGTTCTCCCCTCCACCTGCAGGTCTCTGGGAATTTCGGCACCAGTAGCAAGCAGGATGGCATCGAACTCCAATTGCAGGGTTTCGATCGAGATTGCAGTGCCAACCTGTGAATTGGCTTTGAAGATGATTCCTTCCTCCTCAAAAAGCTTCAGTCGTCGGTCGATAACGCTCTTTGCCAATTTGAAGTCGGGGATTCCATATCGAAGCAAGCCCCCAATGGCATCGTTCTTCTCAAAAACTGTAACGGAATGACCAGCCTGATTGAGAAGGTCTGCTGCAGACAATCCGGCAGGGCCCGATCCGACAATTGCTACTTTTTTGCCAGTTCTTATTTTGGGAATTCTGGGCGTTATCAATCCTAGGTCGAAAGCAGTTTCTACGGTCGCACATTCATTCTCCCTTATCGTAACAGGCTCTTCGTGAATATTCAAGACACAAGCTTTCTCGCATGGAGCAGGGCAAACCCTTCCAGTAAATTCAGGGAAGCTGTTGCTTGAATGTAGAATTTTATATGCCTCATCGAAATTTGCGCGGTAGAGGGAATCCTGCCATTCGGGTATTATACTGCCTACCGGACATCCCCAGTTACAGAAGGGTACTCCACAATCCATGCAGCGTGCTGCTTGTTGTCTCCGATCTTCGGTATTGAGGGTTTGCTCTACCTCACCAAAGTCGAAAATTCTGTCTTTAACCGGACGGTATCCCCCCTCTTTTCGGGGTATCATTATAAAACCTTTTGGATCTGCCATGATTGTCTTTACTAAAAATATAGATTCGCTTTCACTCTTGCCGCAAGATAATGGGTTGGCTACTCGTGCCTTGAAGGAGTATCCTCGGCAAGCTGTAGTTTCTTCTCAAGTGCTTTTAGCTTTTGGGTTTGCAATACCTTTTTGTATTCAAGCGGAATTACCTTTACAAATTTTGGTAGGTACTCATCCCAATTGGTTAGCACTTCTGCTGCCAGCGAACTTCTGGTGTACATCAAATGATTGTTGATCAACTCCTGAAGCTCCTGAATGTCGCTGCGATCCTCTACGGCTGAGAGTTCCACCATGCCTTTGTTGCAAAAATATTCGAAATTTCCATCCAGATCGAGTACGTAGGCAATGCCACCACTCATGCCTGCCGCAAAATTACGCCCAGTACGGCCGAGTACAACGGTCCGACCCCCTGTCATATATTCACAACAATGATCGCCAGTACCTTCTACCACGGCAATGGCTCCTGAATTCCTCACACAGAACCGTTCTCCGGCAACACCCCTTATGTAAGCCTCTCCACTGGTGGCCCCATAGAGTGAGGTGTTTCCGATGATGATGTTTTCTTCGGGAATGAAGGTGCTGCCAGCCGGTGGAACCACCACCAGTCTTGCCCCTGATAAACCCTTGCCAAAATAATCATTGGCATCGCCCTCCAACCGGAAGGTAATTCCCTTTACTGAAAACGCACCAAAACTTTGACCTGCTGTTCCATGGAAGGTGCAGTTGATGGTACCATCGGCCAAGGCTTGCTCTCCGTATCGACGCGATATTTCGCCCGAAAGCATTGCGCCAACGGTTCGGTCGACATTGTTCAGTTTGTGCGAAAGCCATACTTTCTCACCTGCCTTAATTGCCTTGGTTGCACCCTTGATTAATTGCATGTCGAGGTGGTCCTGAATGCTCTTTAGTCCTTCAACAGTGCAACGTATGTCGTTTGTTCTTGCTTCCGGTGGGAAATAGAGCAACTTCGAAAAGTCTACATGGGTCATTTTCCAGTTGGTGACTTCAGGGTTTACCTCCAGTAAGTCTGTTCTTCCAACGATATCATCAAACTTACGGAATCCCATCTCTGCGAGGTATTCCCGTATTTCGGTGGCTATAAACCGAAAATAATTAATGGCATAATTGGTGCGGCCAATAAACCGCTTTCTAAGCTCAGGGTCTTGCGTGGCAATTCCAGCAGGGCACGTATTCAGATGGCATTTGCGCATCATAATGCAGCCCAGAGTTATAAGGGCTGATGTAGCAAAACCAAACTCTTCGCCTCCCAAGCATCCCATAACAACTACATCGCGACCATTTTTTAGCTGCCCATCGACCTGCAATTTTACCCGTCCCCTCAGATTGTTCATCACCAGTGTTTGGTGTGCCTCTGAAATGCCGAACTCAGCTGGCAATCCTGCGTGTCTAATGGAGCTGAGCGGACTTGCACCAGTACCTCCCTCTCCACCAGAAATGGTAATCAGATCGGCATAAGCTTTGGCTACCCCAGCAGCAATGGTTCCAACCCCATCTTCAGCAACCAATTTTACAGATACCCGTGCTCTTGGATTGGTGCATTTAAGGTCGTAAATCAATTGTGCCAAATCTTCGATCGAGTAAATATCATGATGGGGAGGTGGTGATATCAGTGTTATTCCGGGCGTGGAGTTGCGCGTTTTTGCGATGATTTCGTTCACCTTATATCCCGGCAACTGCCCGCCCTCTCCCGGCTTCGCTCCCTGAGCTATTTTTATTTGTAGTTCACTTGCATTGGTAAGGTAGTTATTGGTAACGCCAAATCTTCCCGATGCGATCTGCTTTATGGAACTCTGACGGTCAGTCCCGAAACGCCCGGGGTCCTCGCCTCCTTCGCCAGTGTTGCTTCTACCTCCGATGGCGTTCATGGCCTTGGCCAAAGCTTCGTGGGCCTCCATGCTGATCGATCCGTACGACATGGCACCGGTTACAAAGCGCTTCATAATTACCTCGATGGGCTCAACCTCTTCGATGGGTATAGGATTGCGCTTTAGTGTAAAGCAACCCCGAATAAATGTAGGCTTTGAATTTTCACGATCGACAAGCCGGCTGAATTCTTTGAACTTTTCGTAGTCATTGGTCCGTGTCGACCATTGTAATAAACCGATTGTTTCGGGATTCCATGCATGATGCTCTCCAAGTTTGCGCCATGCATGCACCCCCGTGGTGTCGAAATGGAGGGGTCTGGCTCCTGGGGCAGGCAGGTAGGCACGGTTGTGAAACATCATAACCTCTTTGTATATCTCTTCAAGACCAATTCCACTTAATCTGGAGGCAGTACCGGTAAAATATTTTTCAATCAGATCGCGACCAAGACCCACCGCTTCGAACATCTGCGATCCATGGTAGCTGCGTAGGGTGGAAACACCCATTTTTGAAAATATTTTGAGCAGACCTTTATCAATCGACTTGATGTAGTTTTTTCGCGCTTGTTTGTATTCAATGTCAATTTTTCCCTGCTTAACCAAGTAGTCAATAACCCCAAAGGCGCCAAAGGGATTGATTACACTCGCTCCATATCCCAGCAGTAAAGCATAATGGTTTACTTCCCTTGCATCGCCGGTCTCTACGATGATTCCAATCTGCATCCTTTTCTTCAGGCGGATCAGATGGTGGTGAACCGCCGCTACAGCCAGCAGCGATGGAATTGGAGCCAGCTGAGCCGATACTGTTCGGTGGGAGAGGATCAGATAATTTTTCTGATTGTCCACAGCCTTCTCAGCAAGCATTAGCATATCCTGAAATGCCTTTTCAAAACCCGAAAAGCCTGAATCGACTGGAAATACCATAGGGATGGTCGTATGGATGAACATTTCATCCTTCAGATCTTTGATCTTTCCCAAATCGGTATTGGTGATGATCGGACTTTCAAATTTAATAAGATGACAGTGGTCTGGCGACTCCACCAATACATTTGCGTTGGCTGCTCCAATGTAGTTGGTAAGCGACATAACCAGTCCCTCGCGGATGGAGTCGATTGGGGGGTTGGTTACCTGGGCAAAAATCTGCCTGAAATAGTCGAATAGAAGTTTGGGCCGTTCCGAAAAAAGACTTAACGGAGTATCGTTACCCATAGAATTGGTTGGTTCGGCAGCTTCTGTTGCCATCGGGTGAATAATCTCCAGCAGGTCGTCTTTGGAATACCCAAATGAATCGGCAAAGGATTCAAATTCTTCGATGGCCGACGAAACCCGCTGCCTCACTTTGATGTCGGACAAAAGCAGGCTCTTATCTTTGAGCCATGTTGCATAAGGGTTGCGTCGCGACAATTGGTCTTTAACCTCCTGGTCGGGGATTATGATCCCCAACTGTGTGTCCACCAGGAGAAGTTTCCCTGGGCGGAGTCTTCCTTTTTCCTTAATTTCGGAAGCCTCAAAAGTCTGCACCCCCACTTCTGATCCCATAACGATAAGGTCGTTGTGGGTGATTACATAACGCGAAGGCCTGAGTCCATTGCGGTCAAGTGTTCCTCCAATGTAACGGCCATCGCTGAAAACCATGCTTGCCGGACCGTCCCACGGCTCCATGATGGTGCTTTGGAATTCATAGAAAGCTTTGAGGCTGTCTGGAATCGGATTTTTGTCGTTGAAAGATTCCGGTATCATCATGCAGAGCGCATGCGGTAACGACCGACCGGCCAAATGCAAAAATTCAAGAACGTTATCAAAAGAGGCTGAGTCTGATTTGCCGGATTCAATGATGGGCAAGAGTTTGCTAATATCGCTTCCAAAAAAATCGGATTTAAGAAGCCCTTCCCGAGCCTGCATCCATAACCGGTTGCCCCTTATGGTATTAATTTCGCCGTTGTGAGCGACCATTCTGAATGGCTGTGCCAGATCCCATGTGGGAAAAGTGTTGGTGCTAAAACGCGAGTGAACCAGAGCAATGGCACTGGTTAAACGTTTGTCTTTGAAATCGAGGTAGTAATTGCCCAACTGATCGGGCGTAAACATTCCTTTGTAAACCAAAATTTTGCTAGAGAAACTGGGTTGGTAAAATCGATGTTTCTCATTTAACTGAGACTCCCTTATGGCGTGTTCTGTAAGTTTGCGCACCACAAAAAGTTTGCGCTCAAAAGCATCCTGTTCCAGATATCCTTTTACAAAAATCTGCTTTATAATGGGTTCTGCAAGTGCTGCAATCTCTCCCGGCACCGTGGAGTCGACTGGCACGTCGCGTATGGCGATTGTTTCAAGACCTTCTTGTAGGATGTTGTTTGCCAATACTTCGAGACAAATTTTTGCCTCGTCCGAATCGCGGGGTAGAAAAATTAATCCCGTAGCATAGGTGCCTGGGGCACCCGTTTCAATCTTTAATGCTTCGTTGATAAATGTGTGCGGCACCTGAATCAATAATCCCGCTCCATCACCTGTGGAATTATCGGAGCTGGTAGCCCCTCTATGATCCATGTTGCGGAGTACTTCCAATCCGCGGCGAATGATGTCGTGCGAAGCATTGCCTTTAATATGGGCAACAAATCCGATTCCACAATTTTCGTGTTCGTTTGCCGGGTTATACAATCCCTGTGCGGCAGGTATTCTGTCGTGTATTATTCGCTCCATACTAATTCGATTGTTCTGAGTGTTTACCTTTTGTAACAAAAAAATCGTTTTTATATCAAAAAGGTAACAAATATTGCTTTAAAAGTTACTTTATGAAACCAAAAATAGGTTTATGATGATGAAATTGTTAGTAAAGTACCTTTTTCACTTAATATCGTAACACTTTCTTAACTTTCGACATCA
This sequence comes from uncultured Prolixibacteraceae bacterium, assembly GCA_964349885.1. Lineage (GTDB taxonomy): Bacteria > Bacteroidota > Bacteroidia > Bacteroidales > Prolixibacteraceae > UBA1413. Next base: position 13,721 of record CAYGIQ010000018.1, read on the forward strand.
AGGAGTCTTTTTCACGCCTATGTATGTCTGTGGCCCTCTATTGTGTTGAGAATGAAAAAAATATCCTCAACGGCCGGCCATTGAGGATAAGATGTTGGGGACGTGCATTCGATGGGTGTTTACACTATGCAGAAACAAGATTATCGAGTGCTGCTTGCACTGCCTCAAAATCAAATTGTTTGAGAACAGTCGTTTTCCTTTCTGCTATTTGATCGAGACATAAATTGCCGATACTGCCTTCGTGGGTATGATTAAGGTTATGGTTTGCGGTAAAGCTATTGTTGGCAATCGATTCTCCTACTTTTCGGTAGGCGTCGCGAAAGGGAATGCCTTCGAGTGTAAGTCGGTTGACCTCCTCTACACTAAAGAGGTGCTGGTATCTTTTATCGCTTAATATATCCTGATTTACAGCAATGTGCCGCACGGCATAGGTTGTGATGCCAAGTATGTTCTGAAGCTCGGAAAATGCTGGCAAGATAATCTCTTTCATTGCCTGCATATCGCGAAAATAGCCACTGGGAAGGTTGTTGGCGATGAGTGTGATTTGCGATGGCAGGCCTTGTAATTTATTGGCGTTTCCGCGGATTAGCTCGAATACATCGGGGTTTTTCTTGTGCGGCATAATGCTCGAGCCGGTGGTGAGGGAGTCAGGAAGCGACACAAATGCGAAATTTTGGCTCATAAACAAGCAAACATCATAGGCAAGCTTTGAAAGTGTGGCTGCCAGATTGGCCATTGCTGAAGCTACTATTCGCTCGGTTTTGCCTCTCCCCATTTGGGCATAAACCGAATTGTAATGAAGGCTTTCGAATCCCAATAGCTGTGTTGTCATGGTGCGGTTTAAGGGAAAGGAGGAACCATATCCCGCTGCAGAGCCCAGTGGATTTCGATTAACCATTTTCCATGCAGCATAGAGTTGGTCAATATCGTCAATCAGACTTTCGGCATAGGCTCCAAACCACAGCCCAAAACTGGAAGGCATTGCTACCTGCAGGTGGGTATAACCCGGCATAAGAATTTTCTTATGCGTTTCGCTCATCTCAAGCAGCAGATCAGCGAGAGAGGCGGTTTGGTTAACAATCTGTTCTAGCTCCGATCGCATGAAGAGCTTCAAATCGACCAGTACCTGATCGTTTCTCGATCGGCCACTGTGAATCTTTTTCCCAGTATCCCCCAACTCGCGGGTAAGCATTAATTCAATCTGTGAATGAATATCTTCTACGCTTTGTTCAATTACAAAACCGGGTTGCAAGGTTTTTCGGTAGATCCGTTTCAGACTGTTTAGCAACACTGGCAGCTCCTCTTGCTTAATAAGACCGATCGATTCGAGCATGGTAACATGGGCGATTGATCCCAAAACGTCGAAGGGTGCCAGCAGTATATCCAGTTCCCTGTCTTTGCCAACGGTGAATTTTTCAATGGCCGCGTCGACCTCTGTTCCTTTTTCCCAGATTTTCATTCCTGTTTAATGCTATTTTCACAAAGGTAGAGGTTTTTTATCACCGTAAACAAAAATGGCCCAACAGGATAACTGCTGGGCCATTTTTGATGGATGTTCTGATCTACATATTTTTAATTTCGGCAGCCAGTTTCTGCAGCGAATCTTTCGCATTCCCATAAAACATGCGTGTTTTATCGTTGAAAAACAGAAAGTTCTCAATACCAGCATATCCTTTGCCAGCGCCGCGCTTCATGACAATAATATTTTTTGCCAGATGGGCATCGATGATTGGCATGCCATAGATTGGCGAGGAGGGATCGTCGTATGCGGCAGGGTTCACTACGTCGTTGGCTCCAATTACGATGACTACATCCACATTGGGCATGTCCGGATTAATATCATCCATCTCTATCAGCTTCTCGTAAGGCACATCGGCCTCGGCCAGAAGCACGTTCATGTGGCCTGGCATTCTACCGGCAACCGGATGGATGGCATAACGAACATCCACACCACGGCTTTCGAGAATGTTGTCGAGCTCGTGCGCAATGTGCTGTGCTTGCGCAACAGCCAGCCCGTATCCCGGAACAACAACAACCTTCTGTGAGTAGTTGAGCAAAACTGCGGCATCACTAACAGTAATCTCCTTCATGATTCCCATATCTCGGTCGATAGCAGCTCCGCCACCACCAAATGCTCCAATAATTACATTGAGCAACGAGCGGTTCATCGCCTTGCACATCAATAAGGTCAGAATCATCCCAGCAGCACCCACCAAAATACCACCGAGAATCATTGCCTGATTGTGGTATATAAAGCCTGCCATTGCGGCTGCAATTCCAGTAAGGGCATTCAATAGCGAAATAACTACGGGCATGTCGGCTCCGCCAATGGGCATTACAAACAAAACTCCATAGAGCATTGCCAAAGCAAAAAGTACCCAAATGGTCCATATTTGTTCGGAAGGCGGCGTGCCGTTAAATATTACCCAGGCTGCAAAGCCCAAAGCCACGGCAATCAGCACTAGGTTGACGTATGTCATATATCCTGCTCTGATATCTCCAACTTTTCCGTCGAGCTTTCCATAAGCTATCAAGCTTCCGCTAAAGGCAACCGCACCAATAATCAATCCCAATACTGTAACCAGTATGGATCCAATGTTACCGGCAGCGGCGTTGGGGTATTCCAGCAGGGCAACCAAAGCCGAAGCAGCACCACCCGTGGCATTGTATAGCGATACCAGCTGCGGCATGGCTGTCATTTTTACTTTGCGGGCAATAATCCAACCCACCGATGCTCCAACGCCAATGGCCAGAATAATGATAAAGAGGTTGGTTATTGGAATTCCTGCACCGGAGTCGCTTTTATGAAGCAGTGCAGTAGTGATCATTGCAAGGAGCATACCTCCTGCAGCCCATAGGTTTCCCTTTCTGGCAGTTTCGGGGTGCGATAACATTTTTAGGCCGTATACAAACAGCAGCGCGGCAATCAGGTAGCTTAGTTCCAAAAGAATATCACCCATGGAAACAGCTGCGGGTATCATCAATAAACTCTTATCCATGGTTAGTTGGTTTTTTGAGTTTTCTTTTTCTTAAACATTTCGAGCATTCGGTCGGTAACGGCAAATCCTCCTACAACGTTGAGTGTTCCGAAGAACAAAGCCAGAATACCCAGCAGAAGTGAGAAGGAAAAACCTGAAAGGTCGGCATGCCCAACCAAAATTATACCACCGATAATGATAACACCAGAGATGGCATTAGCTCCCGACATCAGGGGAGTATGCAGCACTGCCGGTACATTCGAAATAACCTCTATGCCCAAAAAGATGGAGAGAGCAATCACAAAGATCGACTCTTTATGGTCGAAGAAGAAGTATAGTATCTGTTCCATTTTGGGTCTATTTAAGGTTCTCAATAACTGATTTTACACGCTCATTGTATAGAACTCCCTGATGGGTAATGCATGTGCCCTTAACAATGTCGTCGTCGAAGTTCAGGTTAAGCTGTCCTTCTTTATCGATGATTAGCGCCAAGAAGTTCATTACATTCTTGCCAAACATACGGCTTGCATCCAGTGGCATTTGCGCTGGGTAGTTCGATTCGCCCACAATGGTGACGCCATTATGAACAATGGTTTCGTTGTTCTTTGTAAAGGCACAATTACCTCCACTCGAAGCGGCAAGGTCGATGATTACCGATCCCGGTCTCATGCTTTCCACTGCTTCAGCGGGGAGCAGTAATGGAGCTTTTCTTCCGGGAATCTGAGCAGTACAGATAACAACATGCGACTTGGCTGCATGTTGGTTGATGGCCTCCTGTTGTTTTTGTTTGAAGGTTTCAGATTGTTCCACTGCATATCCTCCGGCTGCGCTATCTTCTACTGCACCTTCCACTTCAACGAATTTGGCCCCCAAACTTTTTACTTCTTCACGTACAGCAGAGCGTACGTCAAAAGCTTCCACCTGAGCACCGAGTTTTCGGGCCGTGGCAATGGCCTGAAGTCCAGCAACGCCTGCACCCAATATCAAAACATTGGCCGGACGTACGGTGCCGGCAGCAGTCATAAACATGGGGAAAAATGTAGGCAACATGAGCGCTGCCTGCAATACGGCTTTGTATCCTGACACTGTGGCCATTGACGACAGTATATCCATTGCCTGTGCACGGGTGGTACGTGGAATAGAGTCCATGCTAAATGCAGTAACTCCAGCGTTCTGCAATCCTTTTACAAGATCGGTTTCCCAAAGTGGATTAAGGGCGCTAAGCCATACCTGCCCCTGTTTTATTAGTTTTATCTCCGAATCTTCGGGAGGTTGAATCTGCACAAGCAGATTAGCTTTTTCGAAGATTTCTTGGCGAGTAACCACTTTTGCACCAACTGCCTGATAATCGGCATCGGAGGTAAAGGCTGTAGCGCCTGCTTCTTTTTCAACGTAAACCTCGACTTTTGCGTCCAGTAAATTTTTTACGTTTTCGGGAAGCAGGGCAACCCTGGTTTCTTCGCCCTTTTCTTTTAAGAGCCCAAGTATCATAGTTAAAAAGGTTTAAAGATTGCTGCAAATCTAACAAATGATTTTGCATTTCTCCGAAGCGAATTCCATTTTAGGGCCTAATTCGACCTTCAGGAAAAGCTGGTAGGTGTACTTTTTTGATTGCACTTGATACCAATATCCTGAATGAACCATCCGTTTGGTGGCTGATCAGAAATGGTCAAAGGAATAGTAAAGGCTTGTTTTATTTAATTTAAGCCTTTAAAGGATAAGAGTCCCAAAACCCAAACGACTGGTCTTAAGCTAAAATTCAGCAACCCTTTTTCTTATTGCGAAAGCTTTGCCCGGATTTTTTACCAGAATCTGATTGATGTCGGCATCGTTGATTCCTGCCTTGTTGAGGGCAGGTATCAGTTCGGTAAAAATTTTGTTGTGGCTTCTGTAGTTTCGACCATCAGGCTGATCGGGGTCATACCATCCTGCATCCTGCGATAGCAGGAGTTTGTGCAACACATTGTGCTTTTTTAGGGTTACCACTATCTGAGCAATCTCCTCGGCTTCGGCTTTCCCTCCACTGAATCCATCTATTGAGATGAAAGCCCCTAAACGAGCGGCTTTAATGTGCTGAGTGATGTCTTTCTCGATTTGTGCATGCGTCCAAATAAAGGCTTCGGCCTTCACCCCTAGGTTGGCCAGAATTTCGAGCTGCTGAAATGCAGGGGTGGCATACCCTGTGTGCGACATAATGATAAGTCCGGTTGCACGGTGCGTCAAAGCAGCAGCTTTTACCAATGTTTGATGGAAAGGGGAGAGGTCGCCCGTCTCTACACCAATTTTAATAAACCCAGGCTTTACACCGGTTCCGTCAATTCCCTGCTGGAACTCTGCAATCCAGAACGCAGCTATGGTTTCAGCCGGCATATGTTGCACTGCTTCTGGTATATATTTATTTTCGATGGCGCCGTAAAATCCTGTGTTGGTTATGATCTGCACCCCTGTCTCCTCCGATAATCGCTTTAAGAGCTGGGGGTCTCTTCCCAGATATTTGGGCGTGCAATCGACAAATGTTTTAACCCCCGAGTTCTTAATCTCCTGCAAGTGTGGCAGGATGATATCAAAGGCTTCGTTGGCATCGTAGCGTCGAGGTTCTGATAAGTCGGCACCAATAAAATCGACCAACAGATGTTCATGGGGTAGGGTAACGCCTATTTGGTCAAATCTGATTTCTCCGGTTACAGTCTGAACAACATCAGGCACGGGAGCCGGCCTGCATGACGCGAAAGTAATCAACATTAGAAAAATTAAGCTTCTCATGGCTTGTTATTTTGCAAAGGGACTTTTGTGGAAGAGGCCTCCCGATTTCGGAAGGCCTCTTTCAAAGGTTATTTTTTCTTTTTGTTTTGGTCTTCTCCGGCGATTGATTCCCGCATGGAGGTATCGGCCATTATGTTTTTGTATTTCATGTAGTCCATAATACCCAAATTTCCGCTGCGGAAGGCTTCAGAGATGGCAAGTGGAATCTGAACTTCGGCCTCAATTACTTTTGCTCTGGCCTCTTGAGCCTTGGCCCGCATTTCCTGTTCAAGTGCTACCGCCATGGCTCTCCGCTCTTCGGCTTTGGCCTGTGCGATGTTCTTGTCGGCTTCAGCCTGATCGATTTGCAATCCGGCACCGATGTTTTTACCGATATCAATATCGGCAATGTCGATGGAGAGAATCTCGAAAGCCGTACCGGCATCGAGACCTTTTTCAAGAACAGTGCGTGAAATAAAATCTGGATTTTCAAGTACCTCCTTGTGCGAATGTGCCGATCCAATCGAGGAAACGATGCCTTCGCCCACACGCGCTAGAACGGTCTCCTCGCCGGCACCACCTACCAGTTGGCGGATGCTTGCACGAACGGTTACACGGGCTTTGGCGATCAGCTGAATACCATCTTTGGCTACGGCTGTTACCGGAGGGGTATTGATTACTTTTGGATTCACCGACATTTGAACGGCTTCAAACACATCGCGACCGGCAAGGTCAATGGCTGTGGCCATGTTAAACGAGAGTTGAATATTGGCCTTCGATGCCGAAACCAGAGCATGTACTACATTGGCCACATGACCTCCGGCAAGAAAATGGGCTTCGAGATCGTTGCGATTGAGCGGAATACCTGCTTTGGTGCCTTCGATCATTGCCCGAACAATAACTCCGGGAGGAACTTTTCTGAAGCGCATCAAGAACAATTGCAGCAAGCTTATGCGAACACCCGAAACCAGGGCCGAAAACCACAATCCAATGGGTATAAAATAGAGCACTACAATAAGCAGCACCAGCATTCCAATCATCAATCCGAAGGTTCCGAACATCTCTTCCATATCATTCTGTTTTTATGATTTCTACTAAAATTTTACCTGGCATTACCCGCAAAACCTTAACGGGTGTGTTGTGGTCGATAAGCTGTCCTGATGAGTGGGCCTCGACCGTTACTCCATTTATTTTTACCTTGCCCGAAGGGGCTAATCGTCCTAAGGTTACCCCCTCGTCGCCAATTGTAATATGATCGGTTTCAAAGGTTTCAACTTTTGCATCGATGTTGGTTTCGAGAACCATTTTTTTACCAGCTTTCGACTTAAAAAAATAGTAAATCAGTGAAGGGGCAGAGGCAAGAACCACCAACAATGTAGCAATGCCAGCACCTGTTCCGTACTCAGCAAAAGCAAGCCAAACGCTCCCCGCCAGCATTAAAAATCCACCAATTCCTGCAATCGTTACACCTGGCACAACAGCAAATTCAAGAAGCAGTAAAAGCAACCCAAGTAGAATAAGGACAATAATCGCAACCAGTGTCATAATGGATCAATCAATGGTGGCAGTTAAGTTCTTCTCGGTAAGGGCATCGCGCATGGCTCTGAGACCAGCGAATTTACCTTTTTTGATTTCACACTTACCCTTATAGTGCGTAATAACAGCACATTGGGAGGCTTGTACATAGTTGTGATCGCAAACCTCTATAAGTGTTTGAATTACAAAGTCGAAAGTGTTTACATCGTCGTTGTGCAGCAAAAGGTACCTTACCTCACCCGAGTCGGTTGCCTTGTTACTGGCTGCCTGGTGTCTGGTTTCTTTGGATGTCATTCCTCGTCCGTTATATTTTTTGCCTCCGGTAAAGATATTCTTTTTCCGTCTTTTATCGCTATTACAAAGGCATCTTTTATACCCTCGATCCTAATCTGATTTTGCAACGACAGGGCATCGTCAAAATTTCGGAGATTTCCGGTCGTGTATACGGTACTGTTGTTTTCGTTCAGAAACGTCTCAATGGGTCGTACCCTAGCCATCTGGTCGAAAACGGTTTGGGTTCGGACAGGAACTCTTCCGCTGAAAGAACCCAGTTGAACTTTGTAAACGATGTCTTCCTCCTCACCCGATGCATCCTCTGCATGCATCTCCTGATTTTCGTAGGTTTCGTCTTCGATTGTTGGGTAGGCTTGCTGCAAAGCCTGCTGAATTATGGAGTCGTTGGCTTGTTGAAATGCTAAATTTTCTGCTTGAAGCGATGCAACGGCCTCTAGATTTGAGCTGTTCCACCATGACGATTCGATCGCTCTTGCTTGAGAAAAGTATTTTTCGGCCTCGGCTTTTGTAATGAGCGTGGCACGTTCCATGGGCACTATGATGTTTGCCAGTTGGTTTCTGACCAAGACAGATCCTGCTGCATGGTATTCGACACGCAGTCTGTGAAGTGAATCGGATAACATGGTAAGTTCTGTCTCTTTCTCTTTTCCTCTCTCCCAAGCCTGCCTTGCCTCGTCGATTTTAAACTGACTGGCCAGCCAATAGGTAACCTGAGCATTGATCTGAAATTGAATGCTGGGGATAAGATTAGGGTGAACAATCTCAAAGGCATCGCTCGAATCTGTATAAGGTACCTCCAAAGAGGTGGTTGATGCTTCCAATAACCCATCAGGTGGCAAGAGGGTTTGCGATTGTTCATTGTGCTGGGCGTCAACGGTTTCAGCCTCAAGCTGGAGCGGCGTGGTAAAGGCACCAGGTTTTTTCTGCGCATACACCTCTTCGATCCGGAGGTTTAAACCTACACCCTGAATTTCTTCGACCGATGAATTGTTTCTAAACCGATTGTAATATCGAATGGCATTATCCCAATCTTCCTTATGGTGGTAAAAATTGCCGAGGTAATAGAAAACTTTGGCTGGAACGTCTTCGCTGCCGGCCAGCAACAGATAGATCTCCGTCTCACCACTAAAAGTTCCGGTTTCCATCATGCTTGCCCCTATAAAATACTTCAGCAGAGCGTCTACAGGCGACAGCTCTTCCAGTTTTTGAAAGACAATTAGGGCTTCGGCATATTCCTTGTCGTGAAAAAGTGCAATTGCCCTTGAACGCTCATCACCAGATTGGCCATAGGCAGTTTCAAGTGAAAAAAATGCAAGGACAAACAAAATCAGGAGCCTAGTTGTTACACTTTTCATATATTTACTGAGCATATTTGACGCCCCAAAGACGCACATCAGACTTATTAACAAAAACTATGCAAATTGGTTGTTTTAATGGCCCCAATTGGGGTTCCAGACAGTGGCATGTGGCGATGCCCATCTGAATTAAAAGCAACCATAATTTACTGTATATTTGTCGAACCAATAACAAAAGAATTGAATGACGCACCTAAAAAAAGGCGATAATGCGCCTGATTTCAAAGGAGTTAATCAGGATGGGAGTATGATTTCCCTGAACAGTTTTTCAGGCAAGAAGCTGATTCTCTTTTTTTACCCAAAGGACGACACCTCGGGGTGCACTGCCGAGGCTTGTAATTTAAACGACAACTACCAGCATTGGCTCAGTAAGGGCTTTGATGTGGTGGGTGTGAGTCCCGACAGTGTGGCATCTCACCTGAAATTTGCAGGGAAATATGGTTTGAAATTTAACCTGATTTCCGATGAGGAGAAGAAAATCCTTGAGGCTTATGGTGTTTGGGCAGAGAAGTCGATGTACGGACGCAAATACATGGGGGTAGTGCGCACTACCTTTGTAATCGACGGAAAAGGTGTGATAGAAGAGGTTCTGGACAAAGTGGAAACCAAAACCCACACTCAGCAATTATTTAAAGCATTAAATCTATAATATTCAAGCAATTATGGCTAAAGAAGACCAATCTGCAATCAACAAGGAGAAATTAAAGGCACTTGAGTTAACCCTCGAAAAAATTGAAAAGAATTTTGGCAAGGGTTCCATCATGCGCATGAGCGATAAACCGGTTGATAATGTGCCTGCCATTTCGTCAGGATCTCTCGGACTCGACCTGGCCCTGGGCATTGGTGGATTTCCACGGGGCAGAATCATCGAAATATTTGGTCCTGAATCTTCAGGTAAAACGACGCTCGCCATCCACGCCATCGCGGAAGCTCAGAAGGCTGGTGGCATTGCTGCAATTATAGATGCAGAACATGCATTCGATCCCTATTATGCACGCAAGTTAGGGGTAAATACAGATGAACTTCTTATTTCTCAGCCCGACCATGGGGAGCAAGCCCTCGAAATCGCGGATAGCCTAATTCGTTCGGGCGCCGTTGATATCGTAATTATTGACTCGGTGGCCGCTTTGACTCCAAAAGCTGAACTTGAAGGAGATATGGGCGATTCCAAGATGGGATTGCAAGCTCGGCTTATGTCGCAAGCCCTGAGAAAGCTTACAGCCAACATCAGTAAAACCCATACCTGTTGTATATTTATCAATCAGCTGCGTGAGAAGATCGGTGTGATGTTTGGAAACCCCGAAACTACAACCGGTGGTAACGCACTCAAATTTTATGCTTCGGTTCGACTCGACATAAGGCGGATAGGACAGATCAAAGAGGGAGAAGAGGTTACCGGAAACAATGTTCGGGTTAAGGTGGTTAAAAATAAAATAGCTCCTCCGTTCCGGAAGGCTGAATTTGATATTCTATTCGGGGAGGGAATTTCCAAGACCGGAGAAATCATCGACATGGGGGTGAACTATGGGGTTATCAAAAAGAGCGGATCCTGGTTCAGCTATGGCGAGTCAAAGCTTGGTCAGGGAAGAGAGGGCGTTCGTAAGCTCATAAAAGACAATCCTGAACTTGCAGCCGAACTAGAATCCAAAATTTTGGAAGCATTGGCTGCCACTCCGGTTGCAGGATAAACAAGACACAACGTATTTTCATGCGCCGGATGGACCAATGTGCCCTTCCGGCGTACTTTTTTTGATGGGGCTGCAACCCAATTGTGGTAGCGGTGCCTGACGAATGCAAACAAAATCGGCAGTAAACAAAACTTTGTGTTAATGTTTCTGGTCAAAAAGTAACAAAAATGAGCAGGTCGGTGTGCAAGTTGTAAAATTTGTATTTTTGCCCATGCACGTGCCCACCTCCTGTAATACTGCAGAATGGAACCGAACAACCTATTTTGAATGGACTTTCACAGGGGAGACATCAGACATGTGTGAATGAATCTGCACATTTTGCTGCAATTATGGGACTATAGATTTTTTTTGGTTCCAGCATTATGGGGTTCATTCAAATCAAATAGAGATGCTATGCCGTTAGAAGATTGAAGGAGAATGTGGGTTACCGGAGCATACTTTGTTTGCCAATTAATGAAACGAAACACGCTTAAACATGAAAGTTCTCAAGTTTGGTGGTACCTCTGTCGGAAGCGCCGCAAACATTCAGGTTGTTAAACAAATAGCCTTATCCGAAACGCAGCCCGTGGTGGTAGTGGTTTCTGCGTTGGGCGGTATTACCGATAAAATTCTGAATGCGGCCCGCATTGCAGCTTTGGGCAATGGTCTATACCACGAAGAACTGGCCTTAATAGAGTCGAGGCATCAATCGGTGGTGGATTCTCTTTTTGAAAATCCTGCTCCGGTTATGCTCCATATCGGTGAAATACTCCGTGAACTGTCGCAGGTTCTAACCGGGGTCACACTCGTAAACGAATTAACGCCCAAAACGCTAGATCGACTGCTGGGCATAGGCGAGCGAATGTCGTCCTACATTGTTGCCCGTTTTTTGGATGTGCCCTTAAAGTTAAGCTCCGAATTTATTGTTACCGACAGCAATTTTGGAAAAGCATCGGTCGACTTTTCTGCCACGAACCATTTGATAAAGGAGCAATTTAAAGAATTTGACGGGGTTGCCGTTGCTCCAGGATTTATATCAAGAAACCCCGCCGGGGAGTACACTACCCTTGGGCGTGGTGGTTCGGACTACACGGCCGCGATCATTGCTGCCGCCCTCTCTGCCTCTGCCCTTGAAATCTGGACCGATGTGGATGGGTTTATGACTGCCGATCCACGGGTTATCAGCAAGGCCTACACCATTCCGGTATTGTCGTACACCGAGGCAATGGAACTTTCCAATTTTGGTGCAAAGGTTATCTATCCACCCACTATTCTGCCCGTTTACAAGCAAGGTATTCCTGTGCATATTAAAAATACAATGCGCCCCGAAGCACCCGGAACCTTGATTAGTATGCGTTCGGAGAACGGAAAGGAGCGGCCCATTAAAGGAATCTCATCCATTTCGAACATCGCCCTGATTACAGTTCAGGGTATTGGAATGGTGGGGGTTTCGGGTATTTCCATGCGCCTCTTTACGGCCCTTGCCCGTGAAAGGATCAATGTAATCTTGATTTCGCAGGCATCGTCCGAAAATACCATCAGCATTGCTGTCGAGGAGCATGCATCCAGTGTTGCATGTGCTTCCATAAAAGAGGAGTTTCAAAAAGAGATTGCCCGGGAACAAATCAATAGGGTACTCGAGGAGACCGGACTTTCCATAGTGGCCATTGTCGGTGAAAATATGAAACACACTACCGGTATAGCTGGCAAACTGTTTACGACCATTGGCCGCAATGGGATCAACGTTTCTGCAATTGCACAGGGGGCGTCAGAATACAACATCTCGTGGGTGGTGCGCACCGACGATTTACGTAAAACCCTCAATGTGGTGCATGAATCGTTCTTCTTGTCAGAAAATGCTGAGCTAAACGTGTTTATGATAGGCACCGGGCTGGTGGGCAGTCATCTGCTGCAACAGATAGAGCAGCAGCAGCCAAGGCTATTGAATGATAACCACCTCCGGATTAAGCTGGCCGGAATCGCCAACTCAAAAACCATGGTTTTTGACCGTGATGGCATCAACGTGGCTGATTACCGCGAAAGGCTTGCCGTATCTGATCTGGCTTCGGGAATCGATGCATTCATCGATCAGATGACAGAGCTCAACTTGTACAACAGTGTATTTGTTGATTGTACTGCATCTGAAATGATTGCTGCAGGATATCACCGGATACTGGAAGAAAGCATTTCAATTGTAACGGCCAATAAGATTGCCGCAAGCTCGGAATACGACAACTATCAAAAATTGCGCAAAACGGCGAAACGCAAAGGGATAAAATTTCTATTTGAGACCAACGTGGGAGCCGGACTGCCCATTATCAATACCCTTAATGATTTGGTCAATTCGGGCGACCGGATTCTGGGCATCGAAGCGGTTCTCTCAGGTACCCTCAATTTTATTTTCAATACCCTTTCTGAAAAGGTTCCGATGAGTCGTGCCATTAAAATGGCCCAGGAAGCAGGTTATTCAGAGCCCGATCCCCGTATCGACCTGAGTGGTATCGATGTGGTTCGGAAGTTGCTCATTCTGGCCCGCGAATCAGGCTACCGGATTGAGAGCAAAGATGTGAAGGTAAATTCCTTCGTTCCAGCACAGTTCTTCGAAGGGTCCATTGAGGATTTCTGGAAACAGATTCCGGAGCTCGACGATACCTTCGAGCAGCAAAGGGTAACGTTGGAATCGAAGGGTAGAAAGTGGCGGTTTGTGGCCAGCTTCGAAGAGGGAACAGCCCAGGTAGGCCTAAAGGAGATTGATGCAGGTCACCCTTTTTTCGATTTGGAGGGAAGCAACAACCTGATTATGTACCGCACCGAGCGTTACAATGAGTTCCCAATGCTAATTAAGGGATACGGTGCTGGCGCTGCAGTTACTGCGGCCGGAGTTTTTGCCGATCTCATCAAAGTTTCCAATATTTAAATGGGTTAGGCGTGTCCTGAGCTTTATTCAAGTCTTCCTCTATGAAATACATAATTGTTTTAGGCGATGGAATGGCCGATGAACCGATGGCTTTGCTGGGTGGTTTGACTGCCCTCCAGGCTGCAAATACCCCTCATATAGATCGGCTGGCAAAAATGGGATGCAGTGGAATGCTCGATACCATTCCTCCGGGTATGCATCCTGGGAGTGAAATAGCCAATATGGCTGTACTTGGTTACAATGTGCCAGCAGTCTTTGAAGGGAGAGGAGTACTCGAAGCTGCCAGCATTGGAGTGATTCTCGAACCGGACGATATGGCGCTACGTTGCAACCTCATCTGCATAGAGGAGGGCCGTATTAAAAATCACTCAGCCGGTCATATTTCGAGCGAAGAAGCACATCAGCTTATTCAGTTCCTGAATGAGCATCTTGGAAGTGATTCGGTTAAGTTTTATCCGGGAGTGTCTTACCGACATTTGCTTGTAATAAAGGGTGGAAATAAACAAGTTACCTGTGCACCGCCACACGATTATATGGGAGAAATGTTTCATAACTTGTTGGTGAAGCCCTTTGGAGATCAATCGGCTGAGACTGCTAATCTTTTGAATCGGTTAATAGAGTCTTCGCAGCAACTGCTAACGGATCATCCGGTAAATCAGAAGCGTAAGGCCGCAGGACTTGATCCAGCCAACTCCATTTGGCCTTGGTCGCCCGGTTATAAGCCTCAGATGCCCACGCTGAATGAAATGTGGGGGATTCAACAATCGGCTGTGATATCGGCAGTCGATTTGATTCAGGGAATAGGTGTCCTGGCCGGAATGGAGGTCATTAAAGTGGAGGGAGCCACCGGGTTGTACAATACCAACTATGAAGGGAAAGCGGCTGCTGCGCTTGAGGCTTTGCAAAAAAACGATTTGGTTTACCTCCATATAGAAGCCAGCGACGAAGCAGGACACGAGGGAGATGCATTGCTAAAGGTAAAAACCATCGAATACCTCGACCATCGAGTGGTGCGGACTCTTTTGGAGCAAACCGCCAATTGGACCGAGCCGGTTACCATTGCCTTACTTCCCGATCATCCTACGCCATGTGCCCTTAAAACCCACACCCGCGCTCCGGTGCCATTTATTATCTATACTCCGGGTATGGAACCCGATGAAGTGATTGAATACAACGAATTTTCGGCACAAAAGGGAAAGTTTGGCTTGCTCACAGGCCCCGAATTTATGCAAACTTTGCTGTTGGGAAAAAAATAGAAATGCCTATTGGTTTGCCAAGGTTTGTTCCATTTTTTCGAGTGAAATACCTTTCGTTTCGGGTACAAAGAAAGCTACCCACAGGAGATGAAGGACCATCATTCCGCAGAATATACCAAAAATGACTTCTGGCTTCAGGGCCTCGGCCATCAGTGGAAATACCAGCGTTAAGAGTGCTGCAAAGAACC
>CAYGIQ010000019.1:0-28549 GCA_964349885.1 uncultured Prolixibacteraceae bacterium
CCGCATGTACAAGCACCTCTTTTTTGACCTCGACAACACCCTGTGGGATTTCGATCGCAATTCGGAGTTGGCCATGCGCGAAGTTTGGAGCGCTTATACCCTTCCAATGGATGATTTCGACCGTTTCTTTTTAATATACAACCGTCACAACGACCAATTGTGGGCAGCCTACCGTGCACATCAGATTACCAAACAAGAACTCAGTGGGTCGAGGTTTTCGCGCGCTCTTAACGAAGCCGGATACCATGGAATTGATGGAGTAGAGTTCAACCATCACTACCTTGAAAGAATGCCCCTGCAAACCCATCTTTGTCATGGAACGCTTGAGTTGTTGGATCATCTGTTTGATAAATTCAGTTTGCACATCATTACAAACGGTTTTGCCGAAGTTCAGCATCTGAAGATGGAGCACAGTGGACTGATCCGCTATTTCGAACGCATTTTTATTTCAGAATCGGTACAGGCCCCAAAACCATCGCCGCTGATTTTTCGCCACGCCCTTAAAAGCTGTAATGCCCGCAAGCAGGAGAGTATAATGATTGGCGACTCATGGGAAGCCGATATACTTGGGGCAAAAGCAATGGGGATCGATCAGATATACTACAACCGGCAGGGGGAAACATACGATGTAGTCGACCAGAAAGCCAAAGGCAGGGGCTACACATCTCAGGTGACCAACCTGTCTGAGATACCGCTTCATTTATAGGGGGTATTTAAACTCGAATGCCGGCATTCGAGAAGCAACCTTGTCTGATTCTTGGTCAAAAACAGGTTTCCATCAATGCTTTTTTGTCATTAGGGGCCATGATTTCTGATTTTCGCAAAATTTTATGTTTGTTGTATTTTGGATGTAACTAATTGTTTTTCAGAGGCGAGAGTCGATATTAGTATTTTGCAAAACACAGAATGTTAAAAAAAGTTAATCTCTGTATAAATTTGTTGCAAAGACGGGTACTAGGTATCGATTTGTTGGTTTACTTTGACCCCTGCTAATAAAGTGTAATCGTTTTAGTCAAAAAACCTTTAAACCAATACCAAGATCACCATCGGTATCTAATTACTGGTATGTCGACTGGAATGTTAACCATTGTTTTATCATACTAAAATTGATTTTTATGAAAAAAGTTGGACTGTTAATGGCCTTCTTTGTTTTAGGCCTTCAGGTTTTGTTTGCGCAGACCCGCGAAATAACCGGAACGGTGACTTCTGCCGACGACGGTGCTCCCATACCTGGGGTTTCGGTTGTAGTGAAAGGCACTACCATGGGTACGGTTACCGATATGGACGGTCGCTACCGTTTGTCGGCTCCTGCTGCAGCACAAAACTTGATTTTCTCTTTTGTGGGCATGGCGATGCAGGATGTTGTGATTGCCGGGAGCTCAGTAATCTCTGTGGTTCTGCAATCCGAAACCATTGGGGTAGATGAGGTTGTTGTTACGGCCTTGGGTATCTCCCGCGAACGCAAATCGCTCGGATATGCCGTTCAGGATGTAAAAAGCGACGAGCTGGTAAGGGCCGGTTCATCCAATGTTCTGTCTTCACTGGCCGGTAAACTGGCTGGTGTTCAGATCAGTCAGTCGGGTGGCCAGATAGGTGCTTCGACCCGCATTATTATCAGGGGCAACAGCTCGTTTGGCGACAACCAGCCATTGATTGTGGTGGATGGTATTCCCATCTCGAACAGCTCGCAAATGACCAACAGTGTAAATTATGGAAGTGGATTATACGACATCAATCCACAGGATATTGAATCGGTAACTGTTTTGAAGGGTGGAGCTGCTGCTGCATTGTATGGAATGCGCGCCGGCAATGGAGTAGTACTTATTACAACCAAGTCCGGTAAAGGATCGGCCAAGGGAGTTACTGTTTCTTACGACGGC
The DNA here is from genome assembly GCA_964349885.1 of uncultured Prolixibacteraceae bacterium. Classification (GTDB taxonomy): domain Bacteria; phylum Bacteroidota; class Bacteroidia; order Bacteroidales; family Prolixibacteraceae; genus UBA1413. The sequence continues at coordinate 1,881 of CAYGIQ010000019.1, forward strand.
AACTACAATGTAGATCAGGTATACAGTATTCAGAAGTTTCAAGACAAATACGGTCAGGGTTATCTGGGCGACGAGTTCTATTACAAACAGGCTCAGGCTGCCGGTTACGCCGGATCGTATCAGGACTATGCTACCGGTGGATACCTAAACCGTGGTTTTAAATATGTGAATGGTTTTGGCGGTGGTGTTTACGACAACATGGATGAAAGCTGGGGTCCTCGACTCGACATCGGTCTGATGATTCCTCAGTACAACAGTCCGCTCGATGCCAGCGGCAAGCGTACGGCTACTCCATGGGTATCGAGGCCCAACAACGTTCGCGATTTTTATGATATGGGACATACCAGTAACCATAATTTTTCTTTGAATTCGGTTACCGACAACTCAACTACCCGCCTCTCTTTGGGTATTCGCGATCAGCTGGGTACGCTGCCCACCACCAATCTAACCCGTTATACTACTGCTATCAACTCCACCATGACCATCAATAAATTTCTGGAGTACAACATCGCAGTAAACTATAGCCGCTCAGAGAGCGACAACCTGCCGGTAACCATGTACAATGGTAACAACCCGATGCAGTCGTTCGGTCAGTGGTTTGGACGTCAGGTGGATATGGCAGACCTTAAGGCCAATTACGACAAATTTTTACCTACGGGTCATCCCTACAACTGGAACTCCAACTACTTCAGCAACCCCTATTTTATAATGAACAACAACACCAACTCGTTCCAACGCGACCGGGTTTTTGGTAAAACATCGCTCTGGTTCACTCCCACCGACTTTCTGAAGTTTGAGGCTCGAGTTGGGTTGGATTATTACGATTCTAAAACCAAATCGGTGGTTGTAAGCGGTTCAAATGCTACCCTGGTGAATGTAGCACAAGCGCTTTATTCGGGAGGTAATTTCAGGCTGAACCGCGACAGCAACACCGAATTGAATGCCGACTTTGTGGGTTATTTCAATAAAGTATTTGGCGATTTTTCGGTGAATGCGCTGGCAGGTGCCAACTACCGCAACCTCCGTTGGGAGACTTCTACCCTCGGCGCCAATGACCTTACGGTTCCCAATCTATTCACCATTTCGAATGTTAAGGGAAGTCCGGTAACCGCCATGGACCATGTATGGATTCGCAGCAACAGCGTTTATGCTTCGGCTTCGGTAGGTTACGACAACTGGGTCTTTTTGGATGCAAGCATACGTAACGACTGGAGTTCAACCATTAAAGATCCTTTCTTTTACCCTGCCTTCAGTTTAAGTGTTCTTCCGCTCGACTTACTCGATGTGCAGAGCGATGTAATCTCTTTTCTGAAACTCAGAGGCGGTTGGGCAAAAGTAGGGTCTGCAACAGGAGCCTATCGAACAGATCCCTACTTCTCGGCAGGTGCCAGCACCATCAAAGGGGTAACGCAGTTCAACCAGTCGACCGAATTCCCTCCCGCCAGTTTGAAACCTGAGCAGGTGGTAACCACGGAGCTTGGATTGGAAGCCAATTTCCTGAAAAACCGCATTGGATTAGACGTGGCTGTTTATGACAAAACCACAACCGATCAGATAATGAGTGTGGCCATCTCGAAGGCTACCGGATACAACTCTACGTTGGTGAATGCCGGCGAGATCAACAACAAAGGTGTTGAAGTACAACTCCGTGGCTCGGTACTCAAAACCGGCAATGGTCTCAATTGGGATGTAACCTTGAACTGGGCTCGAGATGTGAGTGAGATTATTGAGCTTTACACCGATCCGGTTACCGGTCAGTCGCTTGAATCATATACCCTCGGATCAGAGTGGAGTACCTTTGTCCAGGCACGTCCGGGCGAACCCTGGGGTGTAATTTATGGCACTGGAAGTTTGCGCAGGGAATCAGACGGTGCCATCATCGTAGGTGCCAATGGACGCCCGCTTACCAAGGCCAACATGAAACTGGGCAGCATTGCTCCCGACTGGATTGGCGGTATCCGAAACGAAATTTCCTATAAAAACCTCAGCTTGGGCTTCCTAGTAGATATACGTCAGGGTGGCGATATCTTCTCTGTTTCTCAAATGTTTGGATCTTATGGCGGTGTACTTGGATTCACTGCAGAAGGCGATGTGCGCGAAAATGGTGTTATCTTGGGTAAAAACTACATGCCCAACACCAAGTTTGTAAAAATTGTTAGTCAGGATCCCAACAACATCCAGAATTCAACCTTTGCCGATAACGACATAGTAACAGCGGCCCAGGGATTCTTCCAGTATTTCTACACCAACCGTGAGTTTGCCATTTACGATGGTTCGTATGGAAAACTGCGGGAAGCGCATGTAACCTATATGTTGCCTAAGAACATTTTTGGCAGCAACAGCTTCATCAAAGGAGGTTCACTTGCACTGGTTGGAAACAACCTAGCCATTCTTTGGAGACACAAGACCAATATTGCTGGTATTGACCCCGAAACCACCAAGAATAGCGACAACAGTGGAGAAGGTCTTGAAACTACCAGCTATCCGCCATCGCGCAGCTTCGGTCTGAAATTAAACCTGAAATTTTAACATCTAATATAGTACGACAATGAAACAATATATTGGAAAAGTATTAGCGCTGACCTTTCTGGCTACCATTCTGGCCGTTGGGTGTACCGATAGCTTCGAGGAAGTAAATACCGACCCCGATCGCGCCAAAGATGCACCTGCCACCAATGTGCTGGCATTTGTATTGCGTTACCATGCTTCTTCGTTCCACGATCCATGGAACGATATGAATGAGCCCTCAACTTTTGGCGGCCATCTTGCCAAAATCCAATACATCGATGAGGCACGCTACAATTATCGTCCTGGTACCGTAGAGAACAAATGGTACCAAGGTTATATCCAACTCAACAACGTTAATGAAATCAAGAAAAAGGCTCAGGCCTCCAACGCCAATAACCTTTTGGGCGTTGCTAAGGTAATGGAGGCATATATCTATCAGCTTATGACCGACACCTGGCGTGATGTTCCTTTTTCGCAAGCCATCAAACTTTCAGATGGTGTACTGTTGCCAACCTACGACCGCCAGGAGGAGATCTATCCTGCGCTGCTGACAATTCTGGCAGAGGCCAACACACTCATGGCTTCGGGTTCTACCGATATGCTTGGAGAAGGCGACTTGGTCTATGGAGGCAATGTAATGAAGTGGAGAAGGTTTGCCAATTCGTTGCGGCTTCGTATTGCCATGCGTATGTCTGGAGTTAATGCTGCACTGGCCAAATCAACGGTCGAAGCCATTATGGGCAACCCAACGCAGAATCCTATTATGTCGGGCAATGCCGACAATGCATTTTTTGTGTGGCCCGGGGTTAACCCATACGAAGAGCCATGGTTTGTGGACTCTAAAAGTCGCGACGATCATGGTGTAAGCGATCTGTTGATCAACCACCTCAAAAACTTAAGCGATCCTCGACTTCCGGTATATGCTCGTCCAGCTACTGCCGATGGAGAGTACCGTGGATTTACCATTGGGGCCGCCAACCAGCCCAATCTTGCCACCATTTCCCGTATAGGAACACGGTTCCGCTACGACCCTGCTGGCTTTAGCCCGTTTATGCGATATGCCGAAGTTATGTTCCATGTGGCCGAAGCTGCTGCCAAAGGTTACAATGTTGGAATGTCGGCCGAGCAAGCTTACAACAAAGGGGTTGAAGCTTCCTTGCTTGAGAACGGTATTTCTACCGCCGCCGTAGCTGCTTACCTCGATGGCCCTGCCAAATATAATGGCACCCTTGGTCAGATTTATCTTCAGGAGTGGATTTCGCTGTTCAAACAGGGCATGGAAGCTTGGTCGTTGTATCGCCGCACAGGTGTACCTACCAACCATTATGTGGCTCCCGGTTCGGTCTATCCTGGTCACAACAGCCCACCTTTCCGCTATCCCTATCCACAAAATGAATTAACCCTTAACGGGGGTAATTCTACGGCGTTTGCCAATGAGGTGACCGATCACTTCTGGGGTAAAAAGATGTGGTGGGATACCCGTACGGGTGTTCAGTAGTGGGTTAAGCAGCATCAATCTATCAGCCAGTGGCCGGATAGATTGAAAGTGTGCCAGCCAAGTTATATAAGAGAAGCCGCTCCGGTTCTGCCGGGGCGGCTTCTCTTGTTACAAAGGGTATTGCCGTATGCATGTTGATTGTTGTGGGCAAACATGGCATTGTTCGTCGGGGGCAAATGCTTTCAGGTGCAAAGAATCTTCATCGGGTTTCGCATCACGCTTTATGGCTTTTCCTGAAATAAACGTCGATTTTTTAGGAGTAAAAAATATCAGAATCGGGTTTAAAATGCATTGAATCTATAAAGTGGTTATTACAAATTAATACAATGGACGCAAATTTTCAAAAATTTAATAGAAGTGTAATCTTTTGAAGATGTACCAATATAACCAATATAAATTGTTAATTTTGTAGGAGAAAACGCAATAAGTGCAAATTTGCCAGTGCTAATATACAATGTGCTTAGCTTGCAAATATACCCTTCCGCACATCCTTGACCACCAGAAGGTCCTCAGAAGTAAGGTTTTGAAAAGTATTGTAAGACCTATTAATAATTAAAAACTGATTCTATGAGAAAATTTATGCTATTGCTGTTTGCAATTGCCTTCACTGGCATGCAAGTAGCAAATGCTCAGGTCAGGCGAATTACCGGAACCGTCACCGGCTCCTCGGATGGCGCCTCGATTCCTGGCGTTTCTGTTATCGTAAAGGGTACCACCATTGGTACGGTGACCAACTTCGATGGCAGGTACACGATTGATGCACCACAAGATGCTTCGGTTCTGGTCTTCTCGTTTGTGGGTATGAGAACCCAGGAAGTTGCTATTACAGGTGCCACGCACAATGTGGTGCTCGAAGCCGAAGTGTTTGGCGTTGATGAGGTAATGGTCGTTGCCTATGGTACGGCCAAGAAGGAATCTTTTACCGGATCTGCCGAAGTTATCAGCAATGAAAGGCTGGAGCGCCGCACGGTAGCCAACGTAACCAAGGCCCTCGATGGTATGGCTCCTGGTATTCAGGCGACCTCGGGATCTGGTCAGCCGGGTGCTGGCTCCACCATTGTGATCAGGGGTTTTGGTTCGATCAACGCTTCTACCAACCCTCTTTATGTGGTGGATGGAATTCCATACGATGGAAACATCAATGCGATTAATCCAAACGACATTGCATCCATTACCATTCTGAAAGATGCTTCGGCCGGTGCCTTGTATGGCGCCCGCGGAGCCAACGGGGTAGTAATGATTACCACCAAACGCGGTCAAAGTGCCCGCACGGAGTTTACCATGAAGGCCAACTGGGGGATATCTGCTAGGGCCATTCCTCGTTACGATACCATGAGCGAGGCTCCCTTTATCGAAACCATCTTCCAGTCATACCGCAACCACGAAATTCTGAACAACGGAATTAGTCCGGAGGTTGCCGGGATTTATGCTGTACAGGCAATGGCTTCTGGTGCCCGTCAGGTTTTTGGCGACAACGAAAAATACAACCCCTACAATATGCCGGTAACCCAACTCATCGATCCGGTTACGGGTAGAGTGAACGGTAGCGCTGCGCTTCGTTATCAGGAGGACTGGCTCGACGCGGTTACGGCCGATAATCCGCTGCGGCAGGAGTATATCTTCTCCGGATCAGGCAATTTGCAGGATACCCGCTACTTGTTCTCCTTTGGATACCTGAATGAGGATGGTATTTTGGAAACGACCAAATTTGAGCGCTTCACCGGACGTTTGAATATAGATACCAAGAACTCCGACTGGTTTGAAGCCGGACTGAGCTCCAATTTCAGTATGAGTGCCAGCAATACCGCTGTTAGCGGGGGTAGTGGATACTCCAACGTTTGGTACACCAATATGCTGATGGGGCCAATCTTCCCAATTTATGAAAAAGATGCACAGGGAAATACCCTGCTCGACGGATCGGGCAATCCAATATTCGATTATGGCGCCAGCCGTCCTCCCGGGGCTTCCGGCAACTTTAACAGTGTAGCCACCCTGTACGAAGACAAATACGCCGCCAATGGCGACAATGTGAGTGCAAGAAGTTATATGAGCTTCGGTGATACCCAGTCGGGAATACTGCAGGGATTGAAACTGTCGCTCAACTTAGGTTTCGACTTTGCTAACAGCAACAGTATGACCTATTACAACCCCAATTTCGGGAATGCAGGCACCACCAATGGACGAATTGCACGCAGCAACGGTCGTACCTTCAGTTATACCTTCAATCAGCTGCTTACATACAACCGCCGGTTTGGCAGCCACAACATCGATCTGTTGGGCGGTCATGAGTTCTATGCCTACAAATACAATCTTCTGTCGGCTACCAAGACCGGTTTCCCCTTCGGAGGACTATTTGAACTCGATGCTGCCACCAATATTGTTGCGGCAAGTTCATACGAAAACAACTACACCATCGAGTCGTACCTATCGCGCTTGAACTACGATTATGCCGATAAATATTACTTCTCTGCCAGTTTCCGTACCGATGGCTCATCGCGGTTTAACCGCGATTACCGCTGGGGTCAGTTCTGGTCTGTTGGAGGTAACTGGAGAATTAGTCAGGAGGGCTTTATGTCCGGCCTCAACTGGGTCGACAACCTATCGCTCAAAGCCAGCTTCGGGGTTCAGGGTAACGATGCCGTGGGCAGTTTCTATGCTTGGCAGGCGTTTTACGACCTAGGCTGGCCAAACGCCAGTATGAGCGGTGCAGCAGTCTCGTCGCTCGAAAATACCAACCTTAAATGGGAACAAAACGAGAATTTTAACACTGGAATAGAGGCACGTCTATTCAACCGGTTGAATCTCGCAGTAGAGTATTACAACCGCACCACCAAAGATATGCTGCTTGAGTACCCCATTGCCTCCTCGCTTGGTTTCGACAGCTACCTTAAAAATGTAGGCAGCATGCGCAACAAAGGGTTTGATGTAACCCTTGGAGGAAGCTTGGTGCGTACAAACAATTTTGTATGGAACCTCACCCTAATGGGAGCAACAGTCGATAATAAAGTATTGAAGCTTGCCGATAAGCCTGAGATTATTTCAGGAAACTATATTATTAAAGAAGGGGAGACCCTTAACTCATTCTATCTGACCCGGTCGGCGGGCGTCGATCCTGCCACCGGTGCTATGATGTACCATGTATATGAAGAGGATGAGGATGGCAACCGCACCTATTCTATCTCTACCGATACCAACTTGGCTACCGCATCAAAGGAGATTCTGGGCAGTCGTATTCCCGATCTGTATGGATCCATCAGCAATGATTTTAGCTATAAAGGCTTCGATTTGAGCATTATGACTACCTATTCGATTGGCGGCAAGGTGCTGGATGGGGTATACCGCAACCTGATGTACGGTTGGTATGTAGGTTCTGCCATGCACGTTAACCGCGAGCGCTCGTGGAAACAACCCGGCGACGTAACCGATGTCCCCCGCGTTCAGATTGGCAATGTCTACCCGTTTACAAACGACGACCTGATTGATGCCTCCTACTTTGCCATCAAAAACATTACCGCTGGCTACACCCTGCCGTCGCGTTTGGTGCAGAACCTGAACATAGCTTCGGTTCGCCTTACCCTCTCTGGTGACAACATTCACCTTTTTACCCATCTTAGGGGATTGGACCCACAGTTTAACTTTTCCGGGGGTACCAACTACGTTTACACGCCGGTAAGAACCCTCTCGTTTGGTCTGGATGTGAAATTTTAATCGAATTAATTTTTGATGATATGAAAAGAATATATTTAATACTACTGATATTGGGATTGGGTTTGTTTCCTGCCTGCGACGACTACCTGGAAACCAATCCTACCGACCGGGTGTCGGGACCTGTAATCTTTGATACAGCAGAATCGGCCGAGGCAGCCATTAATGGGGTCTACCGAATGATGTACACTGCCGGATGGAGTCAAAACTGGGCGATGGAGAATATGGGAATAACCGCCATTTCTCTGGTGGGAAGCCTAATGGGCGAAGATCATATTATGATGTCCGTTGGTAGTGGCTGGTTCTATTTCGATTATGCCTACGATGTGAGGGGCGACTATGTCCATAAATCGGGTCGTGCCTACGGTACTTGGAATCTTTTGTACACACTGGTCAGCAACGTCAACTACATTATTGCCAACGAAGCCACCATCGGTGGTGACCCGGCAAAAGTGAAGAGCATTGTCGGTCAGGCTTATGCGATACGCGCTTTTGCTTACTTCAACCTGATTCAGTTCTATCAGCAAACCTACAAAGGGAACGAAAATGCCCCCGGGGTGCCGCTTTACACCGAACCTACTACCAGCGAATCGGAAGGGAAATCCCGTGGTACAGTGCAGGAGGTTTACACTCAGATCAATTCTGATATAGCTACGGCCATCGATTTGCTCGATCAGGCTAAGCTGCCACAGATGCATCCCTCGCACATAGATTATTATGTAGCCAACGGCTTCAAAGCCCGGATCGATCTGGTGCAGGAGCGTTTCCAAGAGGCTGCCGATGCAGCGAGCCAGGCACTCAGCAAACCGGGACTTAGCAAAGTTTTGTCGGTAAATCAGTTGGGTGGATTCAACAACGCCCGACTGGGGAACGTTCTCTGGGGACTGGAGGTTACTGCCGATCAGACCAGTGGCTGGGCCAGCTTCTTCAGCCATCTCGATGGCGATGGGGGTGGTTATGGTGCCCGAGCACCCCATGCCGTGAGCAACTGGGTGTACAATCAGATGCCCAACAGCGATTCCCGCAAAGCGAGTTGGTTCCAGCCATTTATACCGGCTGCAAGCGAGATTATTGGAACTTCGATAAGGTCATACAGTCAGCTGAAGTTTAAATTCCAAGATGCAACCACCCGTACTGGCGACTATATTCTGATGCGTGCCGAAGAGATGATACTCATTCGTGCCGAGGCTCTTGCCCGCCTCGACCGCTATAGCGAAGCCAGAACGCAACTGCTGGAGCTTGGCTCAATGCGCGATGCCAACTATGCTGCCCGTTTGGCAGGTTTCACCAATGCCAAGACCTACAACAGCAATACTACGGCTCCACTCACTACATTGATGGATGAAATTCTGTTTCAGCGCAGGGTCGAACTTTGGGGTGAAAACAGTCGTCTGTTCGATCTTCAACGTTTGAAACTTGGCTTTATTCGCACATTCGATGGGAACAACCATACCTCGCGTTTGGCGACCAAAAATACCAGTGCCGGGTCGCGCGAGTTTGTTTCGCCAATTCCTCAATCTGAATTTGATGGAAACCCCAACATGGGTCCCGAAGATCAGAATCCGAATCCTTAAACAAAAAATGTAAATACCTGCATATGAATTACGCCATGTTCAAAGCATACAAATTCAAATCGAATGAAACGCTCCAAACAAGGCAAATTCCTTCCCGGTTTACCGGAATATATAGTGGCAAGTAAAAAATAAAAAAATTATTCACATGAAAAGAAATATATTCTTTCTGATAGTGGCTCTGGCGCTGACCTCGTTGGTGTTTAACGCTTGCGAGGACAATGTTCAGGGAACGCTTCCCGAGATAGGGGATGGCGTTCATGCAGCCTTCGCTTCCAAGATCCAGAATGTAGATTTGGTTCCTGCCGACGGAAATCAGATCAGGGTACCTGTTTATCGCGGCGGAAACTCATCGGTCGAGGCCAATGTAGCTGTTGCCATGACCGCTGCTTCCAATGTGCCTGCAGGGTTGTTTACCCTCTCCAACCCAACAGTTAACTTTTCGGTGGGCGAAAATATTGCTTATGCCATCATTGCCTTCCCAAACCAAGGAGTGTTAAGCCCGGGTGCTTTGTACAATCTTACCCTCACCATTACCGATGAGGCCCAACTTTCGGTTTCTGAAGTGAAGGAGATTAAGGTGGCTGTGCAGCGGAAACTCACCTTTAATGCCATTGGCACTGGTTTACTCTATTCTGAGTTCGATGAGGTTGTGTACAGTGTTCCCGTCCAATTGGCAGAAGAGGCTCCTGTTTACCGAATGATCAGTCCGTATATCTCTGGCTATCATATTATTTTCTCGGTCGCATCCGATAACAAAATCACCTACGAGAAACAACATTCTGGATACGTTAGTGGTACCTATGGAATCATCAGCTTTACCATGCCCAGGGCGAGTTATCCTCAGCCTTACCGCGATGGAAAGAGTTTCTATCTGATTCCAGAATTTACGGTGTCTGCCGGAAGCTATGGTCAGTACGAAGAGGTACTAGTTCTTCCATAAGGGTTCTTGCAACTGCGAAGTTTATTGCTCTTAGTGCCTACTTAACTGAATTCCATGCAAAACCCCAGCAAGTGAATTGCCGGGGTTTTGCTATTTTTGTACCATCCAATGCTTATCTATTGTGCATATGAACATCGACGCCAAAGCCCTTCGCATCGTTTTTATGGGTACTCCCGAATTTGCTGTGGCGAGCCTGCGTGCCCTTAAAGAGGAGGGGTACAATATTGTTGGTGTCATTACCGCACCCGACAAGCCTGCAGGTCGTGGACAAAAGCTTAGTATTTCGGCAGTAAAACAATATGCGGTGGCCGAAAACCTCAAGGTTTTGCAACCCGAACGCCTCAAAGACCCTCAGTTTTTGGAACAACTTGCCAGTCTCCGGCCCGATTTGCAAATTGTTGTGGCCTTCCGAATGTTGCCCGAGTTGGTATGGCAACTCCCTCCCTTGGGAACTTTTAACCTCCATGCCTCACTTTTACCCCAATACCGTGGAGCTGCCCCCATCAATTGGGCAGTAATGAACGGAGAGGTGGAAACCGGATTAACAACCTTTCTGTTAACCCACGAAATTGACACCGGACAAATCCTTTTTCAGGAGCGCTATCCTATTCATTACGATGATACCGCAGGCGATGTATACGCAAGGCTGATGAATGGCGGTGCATCGCTGGTATTGCACACGGTAAATGCACTGGCGGCAGGAACCATTGTCCCAAAATTGCAAGAGGTTGAGGATGCAGCAGCACTTTGTGCTGCACCCAAATTACACCGCGACACGCTGCAGATCAACTGGAACAGAAGTGCCAAAGATGTCCGAAACCATATTCGGGGTTTATCGCCCTACCCAGGAGCGTGGACGTTGATGGCAGATGTCGGTTCCAGTGCTGACAGGCTAGAAATAAAAATCTACCAAGCTGATTTGGTCGAGCATCCTTTGGATGCGCCGGGGAGTGTGCAAACCGATGGCAAAATCCACCTATACATAGCTTGCAGCGATGGCTGGCTTTCGGTGAATGAGCTTCAGCTTGCCGGCAAACGCCGCATGCACATTGCCGAAGTTTTAAGAGGTTTCTCCGGTTTTTCCAACAGCCGATTTATTTAATTCTCCGCTTAAGCTGCAAAACCTGACCTACCGCAATCGGGTCGCCCGGATTGAGGCCGTTCATCCGGTATAAGGTATTCAGCTTGATACCATACAGCTGGGCAACGTAGTGCATCGATTCTCCGGTATCGACCAAATGGTATTGATACATACCCTGAGCCTGACGCCGCTTGGATTGCAAATAAATAATTTCGTTGGGTTTGGGTTGGTAGCCCCCCGGATAGTCGTTAAAGCGCATCAGTTCCCACGATTTGCGACCAAATTCCTGCGCAAGCAGTTCGAAGGTATCACCTTCGCGCGCAATGGCCGACCGCAGTCCGTTGTGCAGCGAAACCTTCCGGCTGCTGTATGGGTTTACCAGCAACTTTTTGTCGAAGGCACTACCAAGCTGGCGCTGTTCGAAAATGTCCATTTCGCGGGCTGTCATTTTGTGGTCAAGTCGCCACAAATGATTTAGCTCGATAATGTCGATCAATAATTTGGCATACTGTGGGTTGGTGGCGTAGCCAGCTTGCTTAAGTCCGTGAGCCCAGGCGACATAATCGGTTGGGGGAAGCTTAAACAGAAAAGCATACCGTTGGTTGCTCATCAGGAAGTTGGTGTGGTCGATGTAGGAATCTTCGACCTTGTCGTATTTTCTGAAACACTCGTTTATCTCGTCATCATCGTGGAAGGCTTTTCCACCGCTCCAGTTGCTTTTGCATTTGATGCCAAAGTGGTTGTTAGACCGCAAAGCAAGTGCACTGTTGCCATTGCCCGATTCGAGCAGCGCCTGAGCCATTTTTATGCTCGCAGGGATTCCGCTTCGGTTCATCTCACTGATGGCCATCAGCTGAAACTGCTGAATATAGGCCTCCCGGGTAATTCTCTGGGCGAACAGATGACCGGCTGATAACAAAAAAACGAATAGGGCTAAAGATTTCCTCATGTGTGTCTTCTCTACTTTATCGGCAAAAATAATCTACGTGCGCTAAAAATCGTATTTTTATACAAATTTCGCACCATGAAGTTGAGAGAATTAAAGATTGTCTTTCGCGAATTTGCATCGGAAGAGGAATTGCAGGAGGAAGACAGGACTTTATTGCAGGCTGCCCGGTCGGCTACAGAGCGTGCTTATGCCCCCTATTCTGGCTTTAAAGTTGGGGCAGCCTTGCGGTTGCAAAGTGGATTGGTAGTGCAGGGCAACAATCAGGAGAATGCTGCCTATCCCTCAGGTTTATGTGCCGAACGAACAGCTCTGTTTTATGCCAATGCCAACTATCCCGATCAGGCAGTCGACACCATAGCCGTTACCGCCCGGAATGCATCAGGGTGGATGATTGAACCGGTAAAGCCTTGTGGAAGCTGCCGCCAGGCTCTGCTGGAATCCGAAAGTCGTTCGGGTAAATTGATGCGAATTTTGCTCGATGGCCAGTCGGCTATCTACCTACTGGAAGGAGTCGACTCATTGCTGCCCCTCAACTTCAAGGCCTCCGATCTTCAAGGCCATACCCGTTGAGTTTTGACTTTTTAAGAGCCATAAGGCAATCATCTCTAATTTTATTTCAGCTGCAGTTGGCTGGAAAATAGATTCCAAACAGGTTCATTGGGAAGCGGAGCGGTTATGCTTACTGGTTCGAGCTTAACCGGATGAATAAATTCAATACGCCGTGCATGCAGGTGAATGCCTCCGTCTGAATTGCTGCGGGGAAAGCCGTATTTGAGATCTCCCTTAATATGCACGCCTATCTTGGCAAGCTGCGCCCTGATTTGATGATGACGGCCGGTATGCAACTCAACTTCAAGCAAGGCATAGCGATCGAGCTGAGCCAAAACGGAATAGGAGAGCGAAGCCAGTTTGCTGTCGGGTACAACTTTGATATGGGCCGTGCTCTTGTTGCGCTCTCGGTTGCGGCTCATGTAGTGGATTAGGGTGCCCTTTTCGGGTTGGGGAACTTGATCAACTACGGCCCAATAGGTTTTACGCATCCCCTCCTTCTCTTTGAATAAGGCGTTGAGCCTTGTAAGCATCTTCCCAGTTCTTGCCAGCAGCACAACACCGCTTGTTGGGCGGTCGATGCGGTGGGGTAATCCAAGGAAGATGTTGCCGGGTTTTTGGTATTTCTCGCGTAGGTAAGATTTTACCGGTTCGGTAAGGGGGGTGTCTCCGGTGCGGTCCGACATGACAATCTCACCGCATGCCTTGTTTACAGCAATAATGTGGTTGTCTTCGTAAATGATTTCCATAGCCATCTCTGCCCCTTATTTGACAGCTTGGACAAAAATAGAGAATATGCGCGAACTACAATCGGTACCTTGCGGGTAAAGCGTTTGGGGATGTACAGAAACAGTACGTCATTTTGTCACCTTGTGCAACCGGTCAACTGCTCATAATGACCACAAATTGTGTCAGAATTTCAAAAATGGTTGTGTGGCATAATCATTGGTTCTAAGGAAGCGCAAAGAAGAATTACATTAAAAATTTACGATATCATGGGAAAAATAATAGGAATCGACCTTGGAACCACCAACTCCTGTGTGGCTGTTATGGAAGGCAATGAGCCTGTAGTAATACCCAACAGCGAAGGAAAACGCACCACGCCATCAATTGTGGCTTTCGTTGAGAACGGTGAACGCAAAATCGGAGATCCTGCCAAAAGACAGGCCATTACAAATCCACGTAAAACCATCTACTCCATCAAAAGGTTGATGGGTGAAAGTTTCGACCAGGCTGCCCGCGAAGTTAGCAGGGTTACTTACAGTGTGGTGCGTGGCGACAACAATACCCCAAGGGTTGAAATCGACGACAGGAAATACTCGCCTCAGGAGATTTCTGCCATGGTGCTGCAAAAAATGAAAAAAACTGCCGAAGATTACCTCGGACAGGAGGTCACCGAAGCGGTCATTACAGTTCCTGCCTATTTTAACGACGCACAGCGTCAGGCAACCAAGGAGGCTGGGGAGATTGCCGGACTAAAAGTTCGACGAATCATCAATGAGCCAACTGCTGCCTCTTTGGCCTATGGCCTCGACAAGCAACATAAAGATATGAAGGTAGCCGTATTCGACCTTGGTGGCGGAACTTTCGATATCTCCATCCTAGAATTGGGAGAGGGCGTTTTCGAAGTGAAATCTACCGATGGCGATACCCACCTCGGGGGCGATGATTTCGATCATGCGATCATCGACTGGCTGGCCGAAGATTTCAAAAAGGAGGAAGGACTAGACCTTCGCAAAGATCCAATGGCCCTTCAGCGTTTGAAGGAGGCTGCCGAAAAGGCCAAAATTGAGCTTTCAAGTTCAACTCAGACTGAAATCAACCTGCCCTATATTATGCCGGTTGATGGGATGCCAAAACATCTGGTAAAGACCTTAACACGCGCCAAATTTGAACAACTGGCCGATTCATTGATCAACGCAACCATGGAACCCTGCCGCAAAGCGCTCAAAAATGCCGGTATGACTGCATCCGATATCGACGAGGTAATTCTCGTTGGCGGATCCACCCGTATTCCTGCCATTCAGGAAAAAGTTGAGGCGTTTTTTGGCAAAAAACCTTCGAAAGGGGTTAACCCCGACGAGGTGGTTGCCATAGGTGCTGCAATTCAGGGTGGTGTGCTTACCGGTGAGGTTAAGGATGTTTTGCTGCTCGACGTAACTCCATTGTCGCTTGGTATCGAGACCATGGGTGGCGTTATGACCCGTCTCATCGAATCCAATACCACCATCCCCACCAAAAAAGCGGAGACCTTTAGTACCGCATCAGACAATCAACCCTCGGTCGAAATTCATGTACTGCAGGGCGAGCGGCCCATGGCATTGGGCAATAAAACCATTGGCCGATTCCATTTGGACGGAATACCACCCTCACCTCGGGGCGTTCCGCAAGTGGAAGTAACTTTTGATATCGATGCCAATGGAATCCTGCATGTATCTGCCAAAGATAAGGCTACCGGAAAATCGCAATCCATTCGCATTGAAGCATCATCGGGGTTAACCGACGAAGAGATCAAACGGATGAAAGATGAGGCTGCTGCCAACGCTGCATCCGACCTTCAGGCGAAAGAGACTGCCGAGAAGATCAACCAGGCCGATAGCCTTATTTTTCAGACCGAAAAGCAGCTGAAAGAATTTGGCGATAAAATCCCGGCCGATAAAAAAGCCCCCATCGAGGCAGCGCTTGGAAAGTTAAAAGATGCCCATAAGAGCCAAGATCTGGCGGCCATAGATGCCGCTATGGGTGAGCTCAATACGGTATTCCAGGCTGCATCGCAAGACATGTATAATGCGGCAGGAGGCGCTCAGGGTGAGCCTGCAGCCGACAATGCGAATAGCGGTCAGGGCAAACGCGACGGCGAGGTTACCGATGTCGATTTCGAAGAGGTTAAGTAAAAGGTTTATCCTTCTGTTATAAAAAGGCTGCATGGGTTTGTCCCATGCAGCCTTTGCTTTTCCAATACGTGGGTCGTTGAACTATTTTGTTACTTTTGCTTTAAGGCGCTTCCGCTCAAGGAACGCTACCCCGTTGATCTATTCACCTCTATCTAAGGTAATTGATTTCTGCATGAAACAGTGGTATGCCATTTATGTTAAGTCCAGAACAGAGAAGAAGGTTGCTTTAATGTTGAGCGAGGCCGGACTGGAAAACTTCCTGCCCCTTCGCCGTACACTTAAGCGATGGAGCGACCGCAAACGGTGGGTCGAAAATCCCCTTATTTCAGGCTACTGCTTTGTTTGTGTTACCGAAAAGGAGAAGCTTGCTGTTTTACAAACCACCCATGTGGTTAACTATGTTCGTTTTGAGGGAAAACCTGCCGTTATACCCCCCAATCAGATTGAATTCATCAGACGAATGCTCAATCAGCACGAGGTGGAGTATGAAGCTTCGCAGCAATTGCCCAAGCCTGGACAGAAAGTTGAAATTATAGCCGGCCCCTTTATTGGACTGCAAGCCGAAATGGTTAAGTCGAAAGGGAAGTCTGTTATTTTTATCCGCCTCGAGCAGATTGGCAATGTCTTTACAGTTCAGATTCCACTCGATCACATCATGGTTTCTGAATTGTGACTTTATTAGAAGGTCTTGGCTGGCTCTGTCAACCCAAAATACAGTGCGCTTTAATCCTCCCGAACAAATCCGACATTTGTTTCCGTGAGAGGTTCAGACATCAAGGTGGCCTCTCCTTCGCGGTTTTTTGATCTCCTGAATAGGCCGGTTATTTTTTGCCAAAACTCATCGAGGGTATTGTATTCCTCTTTATAGCTGAATCCCAGCCCTTGTGTATAGGGGGCAGTTTCGTAGATCAAGTTGTTGTTCGAGCGGTTGTAGGCCTTTAACTGCAGCTTCCCGTTGGTGGTGAGTTTAATGATGACATCAAAATCGCCTACAATTTCGCTGTTGTTAACCCCATTTGGATTGGTATTGTTGCCAATGTTGCCATTTATGGTAACCCGGTCGTTGAAAATCTGAGTGCTCAAGGCCAGCTCAATTTCATCGTTGGTTAGCTGATTTCCCGGCCGGTAGTTGACGCCAATATCCACATTCCGGTTGATTTGCGACAGCCAGTTGCTCAGCTGATTTGAGAAGAGGTCGCTGGCGGTGTTGCCAATTAGGTTGGGGTTGCCTGCTTCATAGGTTCCCCGCATATATTCAGGTGTGTAAAATTGTCCCAGAACCAAGAGCGACAGCATCTGCTTGTTGAGGTCTTCTTGGGTAGAGAAGTGCTGCTGCATCTCGTCGCGGAGGCGGTCTTCTACTGTAGGAAAAACGATGTCGAAATTAATGGAAGGGCTTAGCAAGTCATCCGTTAGCAGAATTTTGCACTCTACAGGAATGCGCTGGGTATAGTCGATGGGGCGAAGGGTTCCGGTAAAAAGTTCCCTGAGCGATGCTTTGAGCCTGTATACGGCGCTCAGATCAATAACGGCATTGTATGGGTTGCCGGTCCATACGATAGAGCCTCCGGGCTCGATGGAGAACCTTTTGTTGATCACATTTTGAAGGGTAAAGAGATACTCGCCTTGGGTGACATTGAAATTTCCCGAGAGGTCTATGTTGTAGTTGCGGTCCATTCTGAACCTCAAAACCCCTTCGCCCTGGGCTCTGATTACATCGGTAATTTGGGTATTGTATATGATTTGGGCACGTGCTTCGGGCGTAACAGTAACCGTTAGGTCGAAATCGGCTCCTCCTCCCAATGGGGTTGTTGTTTCGGCTGCAGTGGGTTGTGTTGCAATCCACTCGGGGGCCAGAAACCGCACAAAATCGTACCGTGTAACCTCCTCGTTTTCGCCCAGAACAATGGTTACAGAGGTTCCTGCAAGGGTAGTTGCTTCACCCACCAGTCGAACATTGCCAATGTTTCCCAATACCCTGAAAGTACCACGGGCTACAGCGCGACCAAAAAACCGATCGTCGTGTCGGCTGTTGGTATTCAGCGCAAGGATTTGGCTGGAGGTCATGGCCAGATTGAAATCCATGTTGTTGAAGTTGTCATGGCGAATGTTACCATTCAGGATGCCCGGGTTTCCAAGTTGATCGGTTATGGCAATGTTTCTGAAAATAATCCGGTCGTTTGCAAAACGAATGGAATCACTCAATTGATAGCCAACTTGTGTATAGTTAATGGTCAATCCGGCATTTTCGGCCATAATGGCTCCGTTTAGCAATAATTTTTCGGTTTGGCCTGTAACCGATAGCGTTCCGGAACCTTCGCCCTTCCATCCGGAGAAGGTGTCGGGGATTACCGTTCCCAACAGATCGATGGGAACCTTATTTAAACGTGCCTGATACCTCACCTCTTGGTTAGCCGGATCAAATGTGCCGTCGATGTCGAGTCTTGTTTCCTCGTTTTGGGTGATCAACAACCGAGAATCTATTTTCCCCGACGACCGATCCCATTTGTTTACGAGCGAAACATCTCCGATTTCTTCCGATCTGAAGGCAAATCCATTCAGCCTGAGGTCTGAGAAAAATATTCGGGAATGGTAAAAATCAAAAAAGGCCAGTGAACCGTCCAATACCCCTTCGAAACCTGTCGATTTTTGGAGGTAATGGTTTATGCTGCCCAGATTGAGCGCTTTGAACCGAATGGAGAGTTGATCCTGCAAGTCTTCAGAAATGATGCCATCGATTTCGATGTGCTGCAGGCCTGAACTCACAGTAAAGCGGTTGACGCTGATGGCTGTTGTATCGATCGAAAAGGCAGAGGCATGTATGTGCCAAAGCGAGTCGGCGATAATTATCCGAGAAGGTAAAATCTCGCCATAGATCAAAGGCTGCAAGCCATTGGTCCGGGAGGTGAAACTGAGCCGGGTACCAATTTCTCCGGCATACGATACATCATCGAGGTTCCCCCATACCAGTCGGGTGTTAAGGGCGTTGTTCTCGGCATTCACCAGAAGGGTGGGATTGTAGAGCACATAGTCGTTCTGGAAGCGGAGCGTCTGGATCCGGATTCGGCCGTCGAGGGTTCTGTTGTCGGGCTTAATGTTTACATTAACCTGGTGGGCGGAAAACTCCTTCCAGCTTATATGGGGAATTATCCCCTGCAATAGAATTTCGCTGTTGCGGGCATCTATTCTGCCTTCGATGTTAAAGGGAGTACCAATCTTCAGCTCGGGTGCAAAAACAGCCGTAACTTCATTGAGGTTTTTTGCCCTGAGCGACAGCGTAAAACGGTTGGTTTGTCCCAAAGTTCCCCCAGCTCTGCGGTAGGCCGGCAGGTATCCGGCGGCGATGGTACGGAACGACTCAAGCAGGGAGTTGAAGCTGTATTCCCCGTCAACGGTAAGGTCGAGAAAATCAGATTCGATGCTTAGCTGCCTTGCAGAGGCGTCGACATGGGTGTGGATGAGCAGGTTGTTGAAGTTGAGTTCGCTGTATTGGTTGGCATAACTTCCGTTGTTGAATTGGATCCTGCCATCGAGGTCGTCGACAGTGGTGCCTGAGAAGTTGGCAACCAGACCAAATTTTAGCTCACTTCTCGAATTTACCGAGTCGATCATGAGGGCTGCTAGATTGGCTTCATGCAGATCGAGGCTGAAGTCGAAAACCGGAATGGCCTGATTCAGGTCAAGCTGACCGGCAAAATCCATCTTGAGGTTAGGGTCATCGAACGAGATGTTTCCATCAAACTTTTTGTTGCTAAGTTGTCCGTTGATTTCAATATCGGAATAGGGATAACCCTTCACAAGCCAACGTGAGATGTTCCCATCGAACGCTCCGTCGATCAGCTGGGTGTTTCGGTTGAAGAGGCCATTTACCAATCCGGCAAAGGAGATCTCGCCCAGTGCATCGTTTTGCCAAAGGCGGCCGAGATTGAACCCGGCAGTTTCGAGGCGGCCACGGTAGCGTATGTTGTTGTTGCCTTCGGGTATGAAGGAGAGGTCGGTTTTTAGTTGCCCCATCCGACTGTTGACGGTGCCATAGGCAACAAAATCGCTCATGAATCCGGTAAAGTTCCCCTCATAGGTTATGAGGCCGGCTTGGTAGAATCCGGGAGGGAAGCGCAATTGCCGGGTAGTCGACCGGTCGGGTAGCTTAATACGGGCAAGGTCGCGGAAATCGGTTTGCGACCGTTTAAGCTCCACAAACAGAAAAGGTTCACTGAATCCGGGAAGCAGACTTACTGAAAAGTCGGCCAGCAGACGGGTATGTTCCCCCGTAGTGATGTTGATGTTGCGTGCGCGCAGGTTTCGCATATTGCCGCTTATGCGACCCGACAATTCAATTTGCTGATCCATACCGGAGATCTCGGGAACGAACAGCGCAATATCGGCAAGGCTAACGCTGGATGCGCCAATCGTTATGTCGAGTTCGCTTACCCAATCTTCTGATCCGGGGAGGTTCTTTTGCAGCAGGGCAATATGGGTACTGTCGATGGTCGATTGCAGCGTCTCGAGACGGAGATGGTCAATTCTGAAATCGCGGCCGGTAAGGGATACGAAAGCCGACATTTCATTCAGGTAAAATCCTTTTTGGTCGTTGAGCGACATGCTAAAGAGCCTGAACTGCATGGTGTCGGCTACCAGCCTGAATTGGTCGATACGGGTGCGGATTTCATCGATCTCGATGGTTCGCGAAGCCTCTCCGATATACTGCAAGCCGAGGGCGGAGTTGCGTAAAATAAAACGATCGCAATCGATCTCCCACCCGAATTCCCTCCGCGGGGTATCTTCGTCGGGCGGGCGGGTGAGAAATTTAAAGTTGTAAATTCCTGCGCTGTCTTGGTGGATGGTTAACTTCAGCTGATCAAGTGAGACCCTGCTCAACTGGATTCTTTTTTTGCGGAATTTCACCGAAGAGATGGTGGCTGAGATGCGTTCGGCGTATGCCAGGGTATCGCTTTTCTGATCCTCAATCCATACATCTTTCAAAATTACGCGGCTAAAAAGCGCCACATCGATACCTCCGATGTGTAGGCGTGTGTCGATTTTAGATGAGGCATAAACAGTGAGTTTCTGGGCAATGAAATGCTGAACCGGCCTGATCTGAATTGCCAAATAAAGCAGCGTTAGCACCGAAAAGAGGAGTGCCAATGGAATGAGTACTATTTTCCAGCCTTTTTTGATAATTTTGCCTTTTTACAAAAGTACACAAAAACCGGGCAAAATTTTCACCGCAAGGAAGGTAGAATCAGGTTTCCACAAGGCAGCATCGGCTTAAAGCCTTGAACATGCATCCGATGGTGGCCTTAGATGTCGGGTAGTTGGAATAAAAGAAATTGCAAGTGTAACGATGAACGAAAGTGCGATTATATTAGGAATTGAATCGTCGTGCGACGATACCTCAGCGGCCATCATTTCGGGAACCACCATCCTCTCGAATGTGGTAGCTGGTCAAAAAGTTCATGAACTTTATGGAGGTGTTGTCCCGGAGCTTGCGAGCCGGGCACATCAGCAAAACATCATTCCTGTGGTTGACCTGGCAATAAGAAGAGCAGGCATTTCCATCAAAGATATCGAAGCAGTGGCATTTACCCGAGGCCCCGGACTGCTTGGGTCGCTCTTGGTGGGGACTTCTTTTGCCAAGGGATTTGCCCTTGCCAATCAAATCCCGCTCATTGAGGTAAACCACCTGCAGGCCCATGTGCTTGCCCTTTATATTCAGGAGCTGGAGGTGACTTATGCCTCTCCCAGTTTTCCCTTTCTCTGTCTGCTTGTATCTGGTGGAAATTCGCAGATTATCTTGGTGCGCGATTATCTCGATATGGAGGTAATCGGACAGACCATCGATGATGCGGCGGGGGAGGCCTTCGACAAGTGTGCCAAGGTGATGGGATTGCCCTATCCGGGTGGTCCCCATGTTGATAAGCTCGCCAAAGAGGGTGATCCCAAGCGGTTTGTCTTCTCAAAACCCGCTGTTCAGGGATTGGACTACAGTTTTAGCGGACTAAAAACCAATTTTCTCTATTTCTTGCGCGACCAATTAAAGGAGAATCCAGCTTTCGTCGAAGAGCATCTGAACGATCTGTGTGCCTCTTTGCAGAGTACCATCATCGAAATCTTAATGCAAAAGCTGGTGCGTGCATCCAAAGAGACCGGTATCCATGAGATTGCCATCGCCGGCGGGGTTTCGGCCAACTCCGGCCTTAGAAATGCTGTTCAGGAGCGTGCCAGCAAATACCAATGGTCGGTCTATATTCCCAAGTTTGAATATACGATGGACAATGCCGCCATGATTGCAATTACCGGTTACTTTAAATGGCTCAAGGGTGATTTTAGCCATCAGCGGGTAGCACCCTTTGCCCGAACCCAAATTGGGTAGCGCTGGCTGGTCTTTACGTTATGCGCTCCATACAGCAAACCAAATGGGTGCTGAACAGCATTTGAACGGTGCCCCGTATTACAATCTTTTGATTAATTTTGTGGTTTCAGCTCCGCCAGAAGGGAATGGAACAGTGTTCAATTAAACATAAAATTATCCTCTACAATGGACCCTAAGTCAATAATACTGCAAAAAATTGCTGCCAATCAGGAAAAAGTTGGCATAATAGGATTGGGCTATGTGGGTCTCCCACTGGCAGTTAACTTCGCGCAGGCCGATGTTGACGTTATTGGTTTCGATAAATCTCAGGCCAAGGTCGATAAAATCAATCATGGCGAGAATTATATTAAAGACATCCGCGATGCTGTATTGCGCGAAGTCGTCGACAAAGTTAGGCTCTCGGCTACCACCGATTTTTCCCGAATTGGGGAGTGCGATGCGTTGCTTATATGTGTGCCTACGCCGCTCGATGTTTTCCGTAAACCCGACATGAGCTATATTGAGGCGGCCTGCACCGACATAGGTCGATATATGAAATCCGGTACTTTCATCAGCCTCGAGAGTACTACCTACCCCACCACTACCGAAGATTTTATGCTTCCCATTGTCGAACGCGAATCGGGACTGCAGCATGGCGTCGATTTTTGGCTGGCCTATTCACCCGAGCGGGTCGATCCGGGCAACGTTAACTTTCATACCAAGAATACACCCAAAGTGATGGGAGCAATGGATGCTGCGGGTTTGGAAATAGGGGAGCAGCTCTACTCCAAAGCCATCGATAAACTCCACATGGTGAGTTCGCCCCGTGTTGCCGAAATGGTAAAAATTTTAGAGAACACCTACCGCTTGGTAAACATTAGCCTTATCAATGAGTTGGCTTTGCTGGCCGGCAAGATGGACATCAATATTTGGGAGGTAATTGATGCAGCCAAGACAAAGCCCTTCGGATTCCAGGCCTTTTATCCCGGTCCGGGCATTGGCGGGCATTGCATTCCGCTCGACCCGTTTTACCTGGAGCACATTGCAAAGAAGTTCAACTTCGATCTGAGCCTTATCCATACAGCAGGGCATATCAATATGCGGATGCCGCATTACATGTACATCAAAATTGCCACGGCGCTCAATAAGTTCCGTAAATCGGTGAATGGTTCACGCATTCTCTTTATGGGGGTGGCCTACAAGCCCAACATCGATGATGAACGGGAGTCACCAGCCCTTGAAATTATGGACATTACCGCCCAAAAAGGTGGCGAAGTGGCCTACTGCGACCCGCACATTCCCGAAATTGTGACCCATCAGGGAAACAGCTACCAGTCGGTTGAGCTAACTGCCGAAGAACTGCAAAAGGCCGATTGTGTTGTGCTCACCACCAACCACTCGATATTTAATGTTCCGTTTATTCAGCAGCATGCGCAGTTAATCGTCGACATGCGCAATATGATTGAAGAGAGCAGCGATAGGGTGTACAAACTATAAATCGGACTGATTTTCGTCGGGTTCCAAACCAGTGTCAGCCAAGTCCACTCCCGCTTTGGAAGTTTGAAGCTGAGCAACAGGTTGGTATGGAAACACATCAACGATGGTGCTAACTGCAATCGACGAGGTTACATAGGGTACCAGTAAAAACGAGAGGCTTTGCTCAAGACGCTGCAAAGCTTCGACAATATCATCGGCCTGCACAAGGTAGAGGGTTCGTAGATTTTTCTCTTTGCCGGCTTCCTCGTCGATGGTCACCAAGTTGATGGTAGCCCTGTACCACCACTCTCCGTTTTCGAAAGGGAACACCTCTGCAATTTTAGATTTTCGGATATCGCTTATCGAAAACTCTCCCCTGACCATGGTCTCCAATTCGGCCATAATCCTTGCTTCGGCCTCGGTGAACGACATGGCGTCGAGCAGGTAGGTCTCGGTTACATTGCGCTCTTTTCCGTTTTGGTCGACTTTTAGGTATTTAACTTTTGATTCGAACCAGGTCTGTATCATAGTGGTAAAAATTAAGCTGCAAAGGTAATCTAAATTCGGGCCAATTGGTGTGGTACCTTCTACCGGTTGTTTCAATAGGGGTTGTATAAAACCCAAAAGGTCTGCCCCGGGGGGCAAACCTTCTGAAGAATTAAAAAACCAAAATTATGGCACTTTGGGGGTCAACGCTTTGGAGCGTATCGAATTGGTTGAACAATTTAAATTTTAGTTGGATGCACTTTCGCCATGCTCGTAAATGTCGAGCCCTTCCTCTTCGACTCTGCGTGGAACGCGCAGTCCAACCGTGGCCTTCAACACTTTAAAGAGGATATAGCCAAGGGTCATTGACCATGCGGCGATGGAGAAAACACCGATGAACTGGGAAATCAGCAGCGAAAAACCTCCTCCATACAGAAGACCGCCTTCGGTTGCCAGAATTCCAACCATCAGGGTACCAAATGCACCATTGATACCATGCACAGAAATGGCACCAACTGGGTCATCGACTCTCAACACCCTGTCGAACCAAGTAACAGAGAATACAAGAATAATACCGGCAAGGAATCCAATCACAACTGCGCCTACCGGCGAAACGATATCGGTGCCTGCGGTAATGGCAACCAGACCACCAAGTGCACCGTTGAGTGCGAGGGAGAGGGCAGGTTTTCCAAATCTCAACCAGCTCGTAACGAGTGCCCCAACTGTACCTGCGGCAGCGGCCAAGTTGGTGGTAACAAATATGTGTGCCAAAGCATTGGCATTTTCGAGACCCGAGGCTGCCAGCTGCGATCCGGGGTTAAAACCGAACCATCCGAGCCAAAGAATAAATACCCCCAGTGCCCCATAGGTCATATTCTGACCCGGTATGGCGTTTACTTTTTTCCCCGAATATTTACCAATACGGGGTCCGAGTGCGATGGTCCCCATCAAGGCGACCCATGCACCTACCGAATGTACAACAGTTGATCCGGCAAAGTCGTGAAAGGGTGTTGCCATTTCCGACAGCCAACCGCCACCCCATACCCAGTGACCCGAAACCGGGTAGATAAAGGCTGTAATAGCAATGGAGTAAAAGAAATAGGCTTTAAACTCTGTTCTTTCAGCCATGGCACCCGAGACTATGGTGGCTGCGGTAGCCGCAAAAACCGTCTGAAAGATCAGAAAGGCCAAATCTGGGATATCGCCACCATACGATTTGGTAAAGAATAGATTGGGCATGCCAATGAACCCCGCTATCGTGTCGCCAAACATAATGCTAAAGCCTATGATGAAGAATAGGAGCGATCCGAGCGAAAAATCGATGATGTTTTTGGTCATGATGTTTACCGTGTTCTTCTGGCGGGTAAACCCAGCTTCTACCAGGGCAAATCCTGCCTGCATAAAGAACACCAGGGCAGCAGCAATCAGTACCCATAAGGTGTCGATCGACGTAGCAAGTTCGGCCAAAGACGTGACCAAGGGTTCAAGAGTAGCTGCCTCCACTGCAGTTTCAATTTCGGTGGGCAAGGCCATCTCACTTAAAGCAACAGCCACGCTATCGGTTGTAATCATTTCTTCCATTTTTTAAACTGTTAAGGTTAAACCATCTTTTTGGCAGTTACTCTTGCCCAGCAATAAACAGCGACGAGTCGCCGGTTTCGCCTGTTCGTATGCGGTACGATTGTTCGATTGGACTTATAAATATCTTTCCGTCGCCTATATCGCCAGTTTGTGCCGATTCCATAATCGCTTTCACGGTTTTGTCCACATTTTTATCGCGCACAATAATCGAAAGGATGGTTCGCTCAATGGTGCTGGTGTCGTAAACTATGCCGCGAAAAATACGGCCTTCGCGGGTTTGGCCAACGCCTCTTACATCCCAGAAGGAGAAGAACTCAATGCCAACTTCGTGGAGGGCTTCTTTGACCTCTTCGAATTTGATTTTCCTAATGATGGCTTCAATTTTTTTCATTCTATTCTGTTTTTTGTGAAGGTTACTTTACAGCGATAGGGTAAATACCACGTGAAATTGTTCGGTGGTGGGGTTGAGTACAGCTGCCGTGCTGACGGGCAGCGAAAAGCTTTCGGAGAGTTTGATCTCTTTCGATGAGGCTACCCCAACGTTAACCAGGCCAAATTTGCCATCGGGGGTGTGCCAACCGGTTCCGCCTCCTGCAAACCAATCAAGTTTGCCTGTTGAAACACCCGCTTCAAAGTAGAGGTCTCCACCCGCCGAACCGGCGCCTTCGTTAAAGATGTAGTTGCCTTGTACCGAAAAGGCCCCTGCACTAAAGCCGGTGTTTAGTTCAAAGGCATGACTGTCGCCACTAAAGAATGGGTCGGTAGGGAAGTAGTATTTGGTCATACCCAACGACAATCCGAAATCGAAGTCCAAGCTCATGTAAAGGTCGGCTTCCATGGCCTCGTTGTCAGAAATGTTGTACGACCCCCAAGCGCCTAAGGTAAATATCCCAGTGCTGTATTCTATAGAAGGCTGAAGGGCAGGTCCGTGTCCGAATTTTGTTCCCCTCCATACGTAACTGCTGGCCAGATCGGTTCCCACCGATAGTTTGCCTTTTTCTCCGGCATTGGCTTGTGGCAGCAGTAGGCATAGCCCCAGTGCCAGTGTAATCATCTCTTTTTTCATAGCTGTGTGT
>CAYGIQ010000020.1:0-27992 GCA_964349885.1 uncultured Prolixibacteraceae bacterium
GCAAATCTACCGTATTCTCTAAAATAATTGTATTGTTGGTCGTTAAGTTTGCGCATTGCACGTTTTACACTTTCATCAGCAACAGTTACAAATTCCTCCGATCCTTTGCCTGACTCATTGCTCGAAAACTGCACATAACCCCACCGCTCTGGATAATGCAAATCGATCAGTCCCTGTGGCGACCAGACCCAATTGTATTCAGGATAGGGTCTTCCAGTTCCGGGATTGACGATTTTTCGATAGCCCCCCTCAAATGGTTCAATCTGCCACTCCACCCGTGAGAAGTTAATTCGCCATTGTTCACCTGGCTCTGGAGCTCTGCGAGGTCTAGCAGCTTCAGTGATTACTTTCCAAGGCATGGCGATCTCAATCGACCAAAGGGTATCGGAGTCGTTGGGATTTTTGAGGGTTCCGGCCAGATGGATGCCATAATCCAATCCCAGAATCTCCCAGGCGTTACGCGGAGTGCCTCCGTTTTTATAGGGTTTGGTGAGCAGTAAGTCCCATTTTGTTCCCAATGCATTGATCTCTAGCTCATCATAATTGTGCTTGTCTGCATTGGGATCGATGAAGATTTCGAAATTTTTTTCGTGAAATATAACCGACTCATGCTCTGTATAGGTGGCCCAAATATGGGGTTCTTCCAATTCTGCTCCGATGTAAAGATATTCGTCGTTCCATAAAATTTTTGCCCGGGTTTGGTACAAAGATTTCGGCATGTGATACCCTTCGATGTCGACAAAATTTTCGGTCCATGGAGCCGCCAGCCAACCAGGCTCATCCAGCTTGCCATCGAGTTTAAGTTTCGCTCCGGTACGAAAGGCAACATGCGTGAGTGGTAAATGGTTATCTTCTATTGCCTGAGCCGAAAGCACCCCAAACAGAAGCAGGAACCTAAGTATAACCTTGCCGTATCTGGAGCAAACATCGCCAAAGGAATTTTTCGGACAGTATTTTGGGACCATTATTAATGCTTTCACTTGAATTTTAAAATTAAGCGTTTAATTGAGATTCAATTGGAGGCGGATTAAATGGCAACTCCGTAAACTTGCGCTGGTTTTTAAGGTAGAAGCCCAAGACCATCGAACTTGAATAGATCTCCGGATGTTGCCAGCTGGTAACCAATGGTTGAAGTGCGCGTCTTTTTTTCAGGGTTTTGTGTAACTGTTTATAAAATGAGCCATGGGCCTCAAGCACGGCGATAAAGGCTTTCCACTCTCCAACGGCAATGAATCGCAGCGCTGCAACACCATCCAACACCATCCGAATCAAAATCCGTACGGCAAAACCCTCGTGCGGCAGATTTTTTACCAACATCAATAGGTTGTTTCTGAAATTGAGGAAGATCTTCTGTCCACTCTGATAAGATAGGGTTGCTCCCCCCAAATGAAATACTGTCGACTGCTGAACCAAACCAATCTTCCATCCTTGGTTTTTAAGCCTCCAGCAAAGATCAATCTCTTCCATATGTGCGAAAAAATCACCATCGAAACCTCCGGAAGATTTAAATACGCCTGCCCTGATAATCAGACACGCTCCGGTAGCCCAAAACAGAGAAGTAGGTTCATCATATTGGCCGGTATCGATTTCTGTTTCTGAAAGTATGCGCCCCCGGCAAAAGGGATAACCATAATAGTCGATATAGCCACCTGCGGCACCTGCATATTCAAACCTGTTTTTTTCGCTATAGCTCAATATTTTTGGTTGTACAGCTGCGAGCTTGGGGGTATCCTCCAAAAACCTTATGCAAGGTTCCAACCAGTTAGGAGTTACTTCGATGTCGGAGTTAATCAATACGTAATAGTTGGCGTTTATCTGCGAAAGGGCTTTATTATACCCTTCGGCGAATCCATAATTCCGCTCTAAAAGTACCATTTGAACTTGTGGAAAGTTTTGGGCCAACCAAGACACCGACTCGTCGGTCGAACCATTGTCGGCCACCCATATTTCGGTCCATGCTTTCGGCGTATTTTTAACCAAAATAGGCAGAAACTTCATCAGAAGCTCCAATCCGTTCCAGTTGAGTATTACAACAGCTGCAGTGGGTGATGTGTGCATTGGAAAGAATTATGAGAGTAACAACTTTGCCACCAGTTGGGTTAGACTCTCTTTGTCGAGTGCTTCGAGCATTTTTGAGATGCGTTCCTGCCTGTCGGGTGTGTCTGATGATGTTAGCAATTCCAACTGTTTTAACTGTTTCCCGGTAAGTTCTTCTTGGAGCAATATCCAAACCCGGTCGGGGGCGGGTGTATTTCCAGGTACTCCCAGTTTTTCCAACTCCTCTATGGTGGCTTCGAGGATGGCTCGTGCCTGCAGTTTTACCGGATCTTTGCTGCTTCCTGCACCACTGCTGTCTCTGAGGTTCCAGCTGGAATAATCGTAATGCAATGATCGGATAAGCTTTACCGGCGATGATTCATTGCCATAAATTCTTTCCAAAAAGATGATGGTTTGATTCTTCCAGGCTTCCAGATCAAAATTGGGAGCTCCGAGTCTGCTAAGTTGTACCTGCAACAAATCAATCTCTCTCATATCAGGTATTTTATGTTTGCAATGTACAACTTACGCATCACTTCTGCAACCGATTGCTGGTCACTTATGGCCCAATCGACTGTTAACCAGTGAATAAAACTCGCCGAAGTAATTGTTTGAGGCTGCGATAATCTCTCCACCGTACAACCAGTTCTTCTGACCGTTGAAGTCGGTTACCCGCCCTCCTGCCTGTTCAATAATGAAAGCCCCAGCAGCCACATCCCATGGGTGAAGGGAATGCTCAAAGAATGCATCAAAACGTCCGCAAGCAACATAGCACAGATCAACGGCTGCCGATCCAAAGCGTCGCAATCCTCTGGTTCTTTGCATGAGTTCGCGCAATACGTCGATGTAATCCTCGAGCCGGTCGAAATCGTAATAAGGGAACCCGGTTCCAATCAATGCATCCTCTGATCGGATGGCAGCTGATACCTGTATAGGGCGGTGGTTAAGGGTTGCCTTTCCACCCTTGTAGGCCGAAAACAGCTCCTGCTGACCTATTTCATACACGACTCCAACAACAGGAGTGCCATGTTCTACGAGGGCAATGCTTACGGCACTTGGAAAAATGCGGTGAATGTAGTTGGTGGTGCCATCGAGTGGATCAACAATCCATAGTAGCGACTCTCCCTGCTCACCGGCAGTACCCTCTTCGGTAACGAACCCAGCATTGGGCAACAACTCCTTCAGTTTGTCAACAATGAGGGATTCTGCCTGCTTATCGACATAGGTTACAAAACTGGCGTTGCTTTTGGTCACCACATCAGAAGCATCAATCTTTTTCTGCTCCTGTAAAATAAATCTTCCGACTTCGATGGCAATCTTCTCGACCCCTGCACACAGCTGTGCGTATAGATTGGTATTGTTCATATTCCTTATCTAAGATGTCTCCATATCGTTGAGGATTTTCTCAACCTCATCGTTGGTTCGTTGAAGTTTCTCTTTGCAAAATTTAAGCAAAAAGGCTACGCGCTTAACCTTTTCGGCCAGGTCGTCTATATCGAGTGTGTTGCTTTCTATTTTTTCCAGTATCTCATCGATCTCGGTCAATGCTTCCTGATAGGTCTGTTTTTTCGTCGTTGCCATATGTTTCAGTTTTGATTATTTTACTTACTATTTTGCCATCTCTAAAACGGGTAAACAATGGAGACTCCTGCTTGATGTGGGAGGCTGAGGCAATGATTTTTCCCTCCTGCATGGTTATGGTGTAGCCTCGTTGTAGAATGTTGACCGGGTCGAGCATTCTTTTCTTTTCTGATAAGGTGGTTAGTCGCCATGCCATGTTTCCTAGGTGATTCCTGAGGCTATTTTTGAGTCGTTTTTCGATCATATTTATAGATGCTTGAGAGCCATACCGTCTTGCTGCATAAACAATCGCAACGCCTAATCGGCTGAGTTTGCCCGAAAGATAGAGCGTATAATTTCGGGTGATCGAAGATAGCCGGTGCGATCTGTGTTGCAATACCGCTGATTGGCGGTGTTGGTATCCAGCAGCCAATCGTTGTACAAGGTGACCGGTTCTCGCCAGCTGCTGGCTGGAAGCCAGCAGTATATAGTTTGCCGAGTTTTTTAGCCGCTCAGCCACCCTCGAAAGCATTCTATTGTTATTGAGTAGCTGCGATTGGGTTGTTTGCATCAGCTGCCTGCTGCGTTGCTCAAGCATTTCAGTGAATTGGCGAACCCCGGCGATGAAAAATTCAGCTGCGGCCGTAGGTGTTTTCATTCGTGTATGGGCTACCCGGTCTAGGATGGTTTCATCCTTTTCATGGCCGATACCGGTTATCACTGGAAGTGGAAACTGCGCTACGGCAAAGGCAAGATCGAAATTGTCGAAGCTGCTCAAATCGGCTGTTGCGCCTCCTCCTCTTATAATGGCTACAGCATCAAAATCCTCTTCCCGAATATAAATCCTATCCAGGGCCGCCAATATCGAAGCCACCGACTCTCTACCCTGCATAAAAGCTTCAAAAAGCTCCGTATGAAAGACAACCCGGTATAGGTTGCTCTCCAGCTGATGTTGAAAGTCTTCATACCCAGCAGCCGTTGCCGATGAAATAATCGCAATGCGCTGTGGAACAATAGGAAGCGGTAACTCACGGTTCATGTCTAGTACACCTGCTGCCTCAAGTCTTTGAAGAATTTCCTTTCTTTGGCGCGACAGATCGCCCAAGGTGTAGTTTGGGTCAATGTCTTTTATGTTAAGACTCAAACCATAGGAGGGATGATACTCGACAGAAGCATTCAGCAAAACTCGTATCCCCGTCCGGAGTGGCTCTCCGGTGGTGTGCTCAAAATAGGGCCGGATTAAACGCCAGCTGTAAGACCAGATGGTTGCCCTTACTCTTGCTTCTATTTCACTGGTAGTTTCATTTTTTTCAATAAGTTCCAAATAGCAATGACCACTGCGGTTTTCATTGAGTTCGCTGATTTCTGCTACCAACCATAGGCTTTCTGGGAAGGTATCCTGCAGTGCATTTCTGATGAGCAGGTTGAGTTCCAAAAGGGTTAGCTGGCCATTCATTGGTAACTGCTTTTGATCAATTTCAGGGTTTCGCTGTGTCCCTTATTGCCAACCGTAATCAGGTAAAATCCAGGAGGCAGCTGCTCCAGTCTGCTGTCTGAAATTTGCCTGCCTGCGAAATAGCTCATCTTATGCAGCAATTCTCCCTTTAAACTCCATACTGAAATAGTTATGGTTTCGGCCTTTCCTGTGGGCGATATAATGGTAATTCGGTCGGTGAACGGATTTGGAAAAATACGCCATGCAGAACCGCTTGGCAAACCTTCTTTGGCAAAACTGTTAAGCTGTGCATTGGCTGCCCGCATATCAGGGATCCCATACCCAAGGAGTTGGTCGGGTGCAGCTCGTTGATGGCCTGAGTTGATCAGGGCGTATTTCAAGTCGTCGGCAGTAGCCTGTGGGTTGGCCTGCCAAAGAGATGCTGCGGCTCCGGCCAGAATGGGTGAGGCAAACGAGGTGCCACTGGCTGCGCCTGTATGTCCTCCGGAATATTGCGTAGTAACTGCACTCCCCATAGCTGCAAGATTGGGTTTTATATCGCCATTGGCAGCTGGCCCAATTGAACTGAAACTTGCATGGTTTCCATATCGGTCGGTTGCCCCTACGGCAATCACATCCTCACCATCGGCGGGGGCAATTATGTACCGCCAAGGCTTGTTGGCCTCGTTGCCTGCACTGGCAAAAACCAGAATACCCTTTCGGTTGGCAATGTTGGCTGCTCTGGTCACCCGGGTTGTTCTACCGTCCATGTTAGCATAGGTATGGTCTGTGGTTGGATCGTCGAAATGGTAATAGCCCAGCGATGAATTGATAATGTCGACGCCCAGGCTGTCGGCAAATTCAGCTCCGGCTACCCAATTGTCTTCTTCAATGATGAATTCACTACCGGCATCCTCCGTTCTGATCAGCCAGTAGTCGGCTTCGTAAGCGGTTCCGATGAGTTCTCCAGGAAGATACCCGGCCATTACCGACAATACCATCATGCCGTGTTGATGTGTTGTATAAAAATCGGAATTGGGGTCTACAAAATCGCGTGTTCCCAAAACCCGGTTTTCCTGATATAGTTTTTTAAGAGATGGCAACTGATTGGCCCCAAAATAGCCGGCATCCAGCAGTGCAATCATAACTCCTTTGCCGGCGTACCCCTGCATATGCAGCCATTCGGCTCCGATAAGACTTGCCTGCTTAAGCGAACTTCCGTAGAGTGATGTGTCGGATTCGACTGTTGAAAATTTTTCAGCGAACTTTAAACTTGCTCGTTTTATCGAAGGGTCGGGTTTTGACTTTTGAAGTTCCCTTACAAATCCAAATTGTGACCAAATTTTTTGAAGGGAGTCATTGTCGGCCTTTACAGTGATGCCATTAAGCCATTTCGAATTGTGCACAAGGGTAGCACCGGTTTGTAAAATTGAGTCAGTATAGCTGCGACTAACAGGGAGATCGGTGCTATCGATGGCAATCCCCTGGCGAAGTCTTCTTTCGAGAGCTTTCTCGGATAGATACAATTCAGGTTGGGCAAATGTTCCGGTAGTTCCTTGTTTGTCGGTAAAACCTATCCACCAGTACGACTGTGCACTTGCAAAGTGGATTATTCCAAGCAAAAGCGTTATTATTAATGTTTTTGAAGGATTCATACCGACAGCCAGATGGTTGTTCCTCTACTAAAGTAGCGGTTATTGACTACAAATATACATTGCAGCGGTGAATTTGTGTTATGGCTGTCTGAGTAGATATTCCATGGGGTCGTTCAGAAAGTCTGCCGGGTCGGTAAGTTTGCTGCGCTGGTTTTCCATTGCATCAAGCTGTTTGGTTTGAGATTCGTATAGAACTTCTGGGTTTTGCAGTATGCCTTCGCGGTAGATTAACTTATAGCGAATCGATCCATCTTCGGTGTAAAAAGTCCATTCACCATTGGGTAGATCATTTAGATAATGGGCATCAATCTCCATCAACCCTTTTTCTGAATAGGTAATGCAAATACCATTTCGCTGATTATGGGAATATTGGCACTCCATGAAGAGTGCACCTCCCGGATAATAGGCAGCATATCGGCCACTTAGCAAATTGTTCTGCCATTCAGATTCTTCAAGCAGAGAGCCGTTGGGGTAATAAACCCTCGAGAACCCGTGTTTCAAATCGTTCATATACATCTCTTGCCTTTGCAACCTACCATTGGTGTAAAATCGCCACCAGCCAGTTTTCAGCGTTTCTTTATATTGACCATCGGCTATGCGATTTGCTAATCGGTCATATAGTATGGCATTTACAGTGTCGTGTTCTGCACTGTGCTGCAACAAAGCCTGCATGGCACCATTGTCGTAGTAACGTCTCCATTCGCCAATGGGCTTGTTGTCGTTGAAGCTGCCTTCGTACATCAACTGCCCATTTGGATGGTGTCGTTGCCAGAAACCTTGCCTCATGCCTCTGCTATCGGTTTGGTTTACTGGATTTTGTGGCAGCCCCAGCAAAGGAAAAATCAAAACTATTAGAAAGAGTCTTACCATACACCTATATCAACATGAGAAGGGCAAAATTAGTATATCCTACCCAAAATTTTGAATGCTCATTCACTGCCAGATCGAATCAGCGGTTCAGGAGTTTTGTGAACATTAAAATATTCAAATTTGAGTGCTTGATAGCTTCAAATCTATATTTTTGGGGCATGAAGCTTATTGCCTTCTGGAAACCAATAATATGGTGGATCTTAATTTTGATCCTTAGTTTAATGCCTGCAGAAACTATTTCTGGCCAGGCACTTTTCCCTCATTTCGATAAGCTTGCTCACTTTGGCATGTACCTCATTTTGGCCATTTTACTATGGCGGCCGGTTTTTTCACGTCAACCAAAATCTCCTATGGTGCTGATTCTAATAACAACCATCTCTCTTGGCATCTCGGTCGAATATATGCAACATTGGTTTACAACCGACCGATACGGCAGTATAGGTGATGTTTTGGCCAATGCCGGCGGTAGTATAACGGGCCTTGTGATTTGGTCGCGGTTGCCTATTAATGGCCGATGGTTAAGATGGATCTGAATTTCTGTGCAAGATTTTAATATTCAATCCGCGCTGAGCCGACCACCCCTCCTGGTCGGTTAAACCAATATAAAAGTGGTAATCACCATCGTCAAAATTACCTTTTTGACCTGTAATAGGGATGACCAGCTGCAATTCTGCCCGCGTACTGTTTAAACCCGATGGAATTTCGTAGTCCTGGATATAATGGTAGGGATTTATGGCTATTTTTTTGGGTAATAACGCACACGTAGATACTTCGGTGCTGTGCGAATGATGGTCGAAATTATGGTGAATCTCAATGGTATATGCTCCCAAGGCAATGTTGTCTGAAAGCTGTGCCACAAAAGTAAAAGGCTCTCCAAACCACAAAGTGTCGCAATTAAGCGGGAATGCCCCTGCTACTGAGAGATCGATCACCGGTTTCTCGGTGTCTTTTTCACTTTGTTCGCAAGCGGTGACTGCCCCAATTGAAAACAAAAGAAGCCAAATTCCAGTAGATATATTTTTAAAAAAGAAGATATTTTTCATAGTACAAGGTTCATTGCCATATGGTTTATATTGGCAAATTAATGGTCATCATCTGGATCATCGTGATCTGGGTCGAAAGGAGTAACTTCAAAAACGCGGTTTACAGCGGTTAGCTGGCCAAAAAGGTCTACCACACTTATCCTGAAGATATACGTGCCAGCGACTGCGTTTTGAGGTACTTCGATATGTTCATGTACTTCAACATTTAAAAGCCCTTTGTACTTGAAATAGAGCGTATCTGCAACCCATTCGGAATGACCATTTGACTGGGGAGCTTCTTTAATCGATATTTCAACCCTAGCGACATCAACTCTCCCTTCAGCAACGATCTCAGCATCGAAGTGAAGGTCACCACCGGCCATAACTGTGCCCGAATCGTGGTAACCCAGCTCCAGCGTCTCAATTATGGGTGGCATGACTGTCTCTTCCAGTTTGCATCCAAATGCAATAAATGTTATCAGTAGGTACAAAAACGATTTTTTCATGTGTTTAAAATTTTGAATATTAGACGTAAAAAATTACCGCAAATTGCGGGCATTGAATCCAAATTCGATTGTTGCATCGTGTGGCTGCAGTGCCTGCAGGTATATGTTTTAGAACTTCCATGTTACATTTAATACCAGGCTTCTCGCCGGTTCGGGTATGTTGATCAACCGGTAGTAGCTGGTGTGGTTGAAATATGTTTGATTGAACAGGTTTTTAACCTGCATAGCCAGTTTTAGTTGCTGAGGGCCTAGGTTCATTAATCCTCCTGCAGCAAGGTGCACTACTCCGTAACCCGGGGTTACCTCCTCGGGGGGTACGATGTTTTGTTGCCGCGCTGCTAAAACATAGTCTGTTCTCAAATAGAGTTCCTTCAGATTGGCCAATGGTTTGGGAGAAAGCTGCATCGATAGCAGCATTGAAGGGGGAGGACTAAAGGGCAGAGTGAATCCTTTTTTGTCGCCGGTAAGTTGCACGGAATAGAGGTAGTCGGCCGAAACTGATGTTGAAATCCACCTTCTCCAAGCAATGTCAAGGGTTAGTTCGCTGCCGTACCGCAGAACTTTACTCTGCCTGTATTCGAACACCTGATTGCCGAATCCATAGAGCCGATCGAACCGGGGTGTTGGATTTAGGTAGATGTAGTTTGCAAAATAATTTACGAAAGGAGTAGCTTCAAATGTTACACCTCCTTGTTCGATTCTGGCCCCAGCATCGAATTGATAGGATACTTCAGGACTAAGCTCGGGATCCCCGACTTCGTAACTGAAGTGATGGTAGTTTACTCCATTTGCTGCCAACTCTTTGGCGATGGGTATTCTGAAACTTTTTCCCAGATTGGCCCTTATGCTCCATAGACCGGGGTTATGGTTTATTCCAAATGCATAGGACAAACTGGTGAAATTCCGCTTAAGAGGTGTAGCGCGCAGTAATTGCTGGTATGAGGTGTCGTTCGTTGCATATACGGGTGATGAAAACCAGTCGAAGTAGGCATCGGTCTGCAGAAATGTACGATCGAGACGCACTCCCCCCTGTACCTGTGTTGAACGGCCAAGGGGTAGTTTCCCTATCCCAAACCAACCTGCTTCGAATTGGCGAAAAGCGGGTATAATAAAGGATGTACCCCCAATGCTATTGTCCTGAAATTCTGAGTGAATGCCCGTCTGCACAGAAGTTCCATTGCTTCCGTATAATTCCATTGTTGCGTGCAGTGTATAGATCGATTTGTCGAACAGTTTCTCCAATTCAGCATTCTCTCCCTGATAGCTTGGTGGCATATAGCCATGCTGAACATAGGATCCCAGTTCCTGCCGCACATTGCGCTGGTATCCAAGTGAAATTTCAAACCGCGAATCGGCACCCACCCACTCATTTCGGCCAATGGTTTTAAAATGTGAAATCTGGTGATAAGGAAACTGAATGTCGCGAGTAGAGGCATCGTGCAGCAGATTATCGACCCGCCGAGGTTCCAGACCGTGTGCGTTGGCAAAAAATCCGGTAGTTGCGCCATAGCGACTTACAAACCAACGGCTGCTGAATCTTTCTCCGATATAGCCAGCCGAAACATGAAAATGTTGCTCGTTTCCTGCTGTATTTCGCACCCGGTTGCGGTGAAGGGGTACCTTATAGGAATAGATATTTATACTGTCGGCCGGAACTTTAAAGTCGCCATGTGCCGAAATGGTTGCCCGTGCCCTGAAGTAGAGCGATTGGCTGCGGGTGAAAAACTGGGCCGAAGTGCCCAGCCACCCATTTCCTGAATTGGTCGATGTTTCAATGGTTCCGCCCGCCTGGTTACTCCCCGGAGCAACATCGTGGCGTACATCAATAAGACCTCCAATTGCATCTGATCCGTATTTAAGCGATGCCGGCCCACGGACTATCTCTACCCTGCCAACGGCAAACTGGTCAATTTCGAGACCATGGTCGCTTCCCCATTGTTGCCCCTGATGTTTGATGCCATTCTCTGTAACTACAATACGGGAGTGACCCAAACCCCGCAACAGCGGTTTCGATTGAGATGATCCAATTCCGATGGTGGTGAATCCGGGCAGCCTTTCCAACGAATGGCCTAACGAACCACCCAGATTGCTTTTCAGAAAACTGCTGCTGACCAGATCGAGGCTTACCGGTTCGCTTTGTTTGCGGGTATTGCCTAAGTGGTTAACAATGAGTACCTCTCCGAGATAATTAACAGTCGGGTATAGGGTTATTTCAAGATAAACTTCCGACAATAGATGTATTGTATCCAGAAAGCTGCTGTATCCAGTTTGTGATACTTCAATACGGTACGACTGCCCACGCAATAGGGAAGCTGAAAAAATCCCATTATCATCGGTAGTGGTAACCCACAGTCCAGAACCTACATTGATTGTTGCACCGTTCAGAAGTGTTCCCTCCTCGTTGGTGACCCTCCCTTTTAGTTGGGCCATAGGCTGGGCTGCAGCAAGCTGGATACTGCCTGCTAAAATAACACACGACAAGGTTGTCGGGAAGGAGCAAAGCCAGCTATGAAGTAACTTTTTGAACATGAAATAGAGCACCTCGACTGAAAAGTTAATGCAACAACGTTGCAAATATAGCAAAGAAATATCTTCTTGCAACAATGTTGCAAGTATAGCCACCCGCTTCTTATTTTGCAGTTTAAAAACCCGGGAAAAGGATTGAGCATTTTCGGCAGAATGGTAAAATATTTTTTAAGTCCAGAGTTTAATCTCCCGTATGTTGGGTATTTTTGAGGAGTTCATAGTGGCTTTAAAAATCCAATACTGAAATAACTTTCGCCAGATGTCTGAAATAAAGGTTTCCCTGTTTGTGCCCTGTTTCATCGATCAGTTTTATCCCTCTGTTGCCTTTAATACCATTAAAGTGCTCAATCAGGCTGGGGTGTCGGTGGATTACAATCCGGAGCAAACCTGCTGTGGCCAGCCTGCATACAATAGCGGTAACTTGGAAGAAGCTCGAAAGCTTGGGATTAAATTTATGTCGGATTTAAGCGATGGGAACATGGTGGTGGCACCGGGAGCTTCATGTGTTGGGTATTTTAAAAATCATTTTCGTCAGCTTTTTGGCAACGACCAGCAATCCGTGGTGCGCGCTGAAATGCTTTCGGCAAAAATGTTTGAGCTAACCGACTTTCTGGTCAATGTTTTACAAAAGACCGAACTGGGTGCTTTCTTCCCCCATAAGGTAACCTATCACGACGCCTGTTCTGCCTTGCGCGAATATGGGATCAAAATGGAGCCTAGGAAATTGCTAGGAGCTGTTTCAGGATTGGAGCTTGTTGAGATGCAAGATGTTGAAATGTGCTGTGGATTCGGAGGTACCTTTATGACCAAATTTAAGGATATATCTACTGCCATGACCCGCGAAAAACTTGAGCGTGCCATGGATACCGGAGCAGCCTATATTGTGTCGTCCGACAGCTCGTGCCTTATGAGCATGGATACCTACATACGTAAAAATGCGCTGCCCATCCGAACGCTGCATATTGCCGATATATTGGCTTCAACGCTAAAGGGTAATCGGGAGTAGTAGTTATTTAATGCAACCCTATTTTAAAAAGCTTGCATTTGGTGCAGTGAGGCATAACGACCGTTAAGTGCCATCAATGCTTCATGGGTGCCGGTTTCGGCGATTCTTCCGTTGTGCACCAGGCAAATAAACGATGCGTTTCGTATGGTCGATAGTCGGTGAGCAATCACCAGAGAGGTGCGGTTTTGCATTAATTTATCTAGGGCATCTTGAACCAATCGTTCCGATTCCGTGTCGAGCGCCGAGGTTGCTTCATCGAGTATCAGGATGGGAGGATTTTTGAGAATGGCACGGGCGATGCTGAGTCGTTGACGCTGCC
This sequence comes from uncultured Prolixibacteraceae bacterium, assembly GCA_964349885.1. Taxonomy (GTDB): domain Bacteria; phylum Bacteroidota; class Bacteroidia; order Bacteroidales; family Prolixibacteraceae; genus UBA1413. Next base: position 12,937 of record CAYGIQ010000020.1, read on the forward strand.
CCCCCGATAACTTATTTCCCCGATCCCCGATCACCGTATTGTAGCCCTTTTCCGAGGCCATGATAAAGTCGTGCGCATTGGCAACCTTTGCTGCTGACTCCACCTCTTCGCGGGTGGCATGATCGACTCCGAAGGCAATGTTGTTGAAAATGGAGTCGTTGAAAAGAATGGCCTCCTGATTAACATTCCCCATGAGATTGCGCAGATCGTGAATTTTTAAATGCCGAATATCCTGCCCATCGATGTAGATCGTACCTTCCGAAACATCGTAGAAACGGGGTAGCAAATCTGCCAGTGTGGTTTTACCACTTCCCGATTGACCAACAAGGGCTACTGTGCTACCTTTGGGAATATCGAGGGAAATGTTTTTCAATACCTTCTTGTCGTTGTAGGCAAACGAGACATTGTGGTAGGTTATGCCTTGTTTTAGATCTGCAATGGGTTGGGCGTTGGGGAGTTCCGAAACAGTTACCGATGCTTTTATAATCATGTCGATTCTTTCCATGGCCGCAAGTCCTTTCTGGATAGAATACATTGCATTGGTAAATGCCTTTGCTGGGTTAATAATCTGATAGAAAATGCCGAGAAAGGCAATGAATTCAGGTCCACTGATTTCACTGTTGTCGCTTAAAATTAGGGTTCCACCAAACCAAACAACCGCAACCACCAATATAGTTCCCAGAAACTCACTCATCGGATGGGCCAATTCCCGTCGCCACATCAAACGGTTCATTATGCTTCTATAATCGCCGGTGTGCCTGTCGAACCGACCTGACATCTTTGATTCCGCATTGAATGCTTTAATTATGCGAAGTCCCCCAAGGGTCTCTTCAACAATTGTTAGTATCTCTCCCATTTTATCTTGCCCCTCGCGCGATACCTTTTTCAGGGATTTACCAACCCTGCCAATGATATAACCTGCTACTGGCAGAACAAATAAAATAAACATGGTAAGGGTAGGACTCATGATCAGCATGGCCATTAAAAAAACGGTAATCAGTACCGGGTTTTTCAAAAACATGTCGACCGACGACATAATCGAATTTTCAACCTCGGATACGTCGCCCGAGATTCGGGCCATGATGTCGCCTTTGCGCTCATCGGAAAAGAAGGGCAGTGCCAACTGTAAAAGTTTGCGGTAGATTTCCTGTCGCAGGTCGCGGACAACTCCATTGCGAATTATTACCGATTCGTAGCTTGCCAGATAGGCAAATCCAACTTTAAGAAGGGTGCCTGCAATGACAAAAAAACCTGCGAAAAGTAGGGACAGCCCGGGGCCATGCTGATTTTTTAAAAATGTTAAGTAGTAGTAGAGATTGTTCTTAATCGTTTCGATCGAGAAGTTCCATGCAAGCAGTGTCTCAATTTCGTCGGCAGTGCCAAACAGAATCTCGAGGATAGGAATCATCATACCCACCGAAAATACTGCAAAGACAGCCGAGAGAAAGTTGTACCCTAAGTTCAGCAGCAAACTTGCCTTGTAAGGTGGTACGTAGCGTTTAAGAATTTGCAGGAACTCGGTCATAGTCTGTTTAGCCTCATTTGCATAGTTAACGTAAAGAATGGGCAAATCAATATATTCCGGTGTAGTTCTGAGGGGTAATCCGTTTCATTTCGGCTTTAACACTGTCGGCAATCTTGAGCGTGTCGATAAATTGACTTAAGGTTTCGCGCGTAATGGTGGTGTTAACACGGGTTAGTTCTTTTAATGCTTCGTAAGGATTTGGGTATCCTTCCCTTCGCAAAAGGGTCTGGATGGCTTCGCCTACAACAGCCCAATTGGAATCGAGGTCGGCATTGATGGCAGTAGGGTTGAGCAGCAGCTTGTTGAGTCCGCGTAAGGTGCTCTGTATTGCAATCAGGGAATGGGCAAACGGCACGCCAACAAACCTGGTTACGGTAGAATCGGTGAGATCGCGCTGCAGTCGTGAAATTGGCAATTTTTCGGAGAGATGGGCGAATGCTGCATTTGCAATACCGAAGTTACCCTCTCCGTTTTCAAAATCGATGGGGTTAACTTTATGCGGCATAGTACTAGAGCCTACTTCTCCAACCTTAATTTTTTGCCGGAAGTAGTTCATGGAAATATAGCTCCACATATCGCGATCGAGATCAATCAGGATGGTATTGACCCTTCGGATGGCATCGAACAAAGCTGCGTGGTTATCGTAGTGTGAAATTTGTGTTGTATAGTGCGAGCGGCTAAGTTTCAGCTTCTCCTCCAGAAAACGGTTGGAGAAATCGTGCCAGTCGATCTCGGGATAGGCAGCTGCATGGGCATTGAGGTTTCCGGTAGCTCCGCCAAATTTGGCATCGGGCTGCACTGTCCTTACTTGTTCTAGCTGAAGTTCAAGTCTTTCAACAAACACCATGAACTCCTTGCCAAGCTTGGTGGGGGAGGCTGGCTGGCCGTGAGTATGGGCCAGCATGGGTATTTCACGCCATTCGGAAGCCAGCTCTCTGAGCTTTGCAACAAGCTGCTCCATGGTAGGAAGATATACTTCGCGAACAGCATCATTCAGCGAAAGTGGGAGGGCAGTATTGTTGATGTCTTGCGAGGTAAGACCAAAATGAATGAACTCTTTGTACGATGAAAGCCCAATAAGTTCGAACTGTTCCTGAAGAAAGTATTCAACAGCTTTTACGTCGTGGTTGGTAGTTTTCTCTATGGTCTTAACCCTTTCTGCCTGCTCGATCGAAAAATGCATCACCATACTTCTCAATGCTTCGATGGCCGAAGTGGGGATATCTTTGAGCTGAGGTAATGGAATTTCGGTTAGTGCAATGAAATACTCAGTCTCAACCAGTATCCGGTAACGGATCAGAGCAAATTCGCTAAAATAGTTGCTTAATACTTCGGTTGTTTTACGGTAGCGCCCGTCGGCCGGAGAAATGGCGGTTAACGCGTTCAAGTTCATTTCCAATGTTTTTGCTTGACGCAAAGGTATAAAATAACCTAAATCATTCGGGAGAAACCGCCAAGGAGCTATTTTTTTTAGCTAATTTGCAGGGCTAATTCAAAGGGCTCGTCAAATTCGGATGCCGATGCACATTATGTGTAGAGGATTCGGATGGTTGATCTTGATTGGTTCCGAAAAAATTAATATTACTCCTATGCATCGGTTTACACTATATTTCCTTACCCTGATTTTTACTGCAGGTATTGTAAGCGCTTCAGAGGATAAGCTGGTTTACAAATTGAACATCAAGCAGGAGATTGCGCCTGCCGTATGGCGCCAAACTAAGCAGGCCTTTGCCGCCGCCGACAGCCTCGGTGCCGATTTGTTTCTTATCCATATGAATACCTATGGTGGAACGGTTCTGGATGCCGATTCTATCAGAACGAAAATATTGCAAAGCAAAATTCCGGTAATTGTGTTTGTCGACAACAATGCTGCTTCGGCTGGTGCTTTGATATCGATTGCGGCCGACAGTATTTACATGCGTCCCGGTGGTAGCATCGGGGCTGCCACGGTTGTCAACCAAACGGGACAGGCAATGCCCGATAAGTACCAGTCTTATATGCGCTCCACCATGCGGGCAACTGCCGAGGCAAAAGGGAAGATTGCCGTGGTTGAGCGTGGCGATACCGTGTGGAAGTGGCGCCGCGATCCGCTTATCGCAGAGGCTATGGTCGACCCTTCTGTGTATATTGCCGGCATTATCGATACAGGTAAAGTTCTAACCTTTACACCGGCCGAGGCCATTCGTTATGGTTTTAGCGAAGGACTGGCTGAATCGGTCGAGGAAGTGCTTCAAAAAGTAGGTTTTGAAAATGCAACCATCGTAGAGTATAAACCCACATTTTTGGAACGGATCATTGGCTTTCTGGTACATCCCGTGGTCTCAGGGTTGCTGATTATGGCAATAATCGGAGGTATTTACTTTGAAATGCAAACGCCGGGCATTGGATTTGCATTGGGTGTTTCGGTTGTAGCTGCAGTTGCCTATTTTGCACCGCTGTATCTCGAAGGTCTTGCCGAGCATTGGGAGGTGCTGATCTTTTTAGCAGGATTGATTCTGATTTTTATAGAGATATTTGCAATACCCGGATTTGGAGTTTCAGGAGTTATAGGTATTGTGCTGGCATTTACAGGCCTCACGCTAAGCCTGATCGATAACGTAGTATTCGATTTTCAGCATGTTGACCTTAGCCGGATCGGTACAGCATTTATGACTGTATTTTTTGGCGTTTCTGGGGGTTTTTTACTCTCCTTATGGCTCAGTGGTCGTATTTTTGGTGCACAACATGGGCCATTCTCAAGACTTTCGCTTCAGCGAATACAGGATGTGGCCGAAGGATTTGTGAGCATCGATAATAGTTTGTTAATGCTGAAAGATAAAGTAGGTGTAGCGCATACAGTGCTGCGTCCTGGAGGCAAGGTTCTTGTCGACAACGAAATATACGATGCCATAACTTCAGGTGAGTTCATCGACCGGGGTACAGAGGTGAGGGTAATCAAAATTGAAACTACCCAGCTTTATGTAGAAAAGGTTTAAGGGGCTCGTTGGCACATGCTCCTTTATTGCAGCAAAAAATTGATGATTATCGGCACCAAAAGGGATAAAGCAAACCCGCTGAAGATGCTCATCAGCAAAAACTCCTTTCCACTATACTTTATAACTACCGGCAGGGTGGTGTCCATGGCAGTTGCACCGCCCGAAGCAATAACGGACAGAGGTCCAAAACGACTTGCCAGCAGGGGGGCAAGTGCCAAGGTGAAAATTTCCCTGATAACGTTGCTCAACAATGCTGTAATACCCAGCGTCTCGCTGTGCAGCTGAGCAATGAAGAGGGCTGAAAGGCTGTACCAGCCGAAGCCCGCTCCAACGGCCATCGACTCTCTGTGCGACACATCGGTAAGCAGCCACGAAGCAGCGGCAGCTCCCACAAGGGTGCCAAGGGCAACGCCTACCGGCACAAAAACAATCTTATAGTGGATGGCCCTCATTAAACGTATGAGATTGCGGTCGGCTCCCAGTGAAATTCCAATCCAGAAAAGCAGAAGATAGAGCACTACGTTTCCTGCCTCGGGATGTAGGAAAATTGCTGGCAATAGATCTGCACTACCTACCAAAATGCCGGCAGCAAAGAAGATTAATATAATCAGACTATGCTTCACGTGAGTCGGGGGATGATTTGTGTTTTTCGGGGGTATCAGATTTTTGGAACATGTATCGGTAGAGTAGCCAACCTGCAGCAATGCTGCCTGCAATGGAGGCAACTGATATTACAATCGCATTAATTCCGATGTTCAAAAGGTTGGAAAGCAGGGTTTGGTTGGATCCGACCGATATACCCATCATAAACAGCAAGAGCCAGACCGTCCATGTGGTTAGTCTTTCTGTGGCCCATGCAATACTCCTTTTGTTGCGCAGCACGAAACCCAACAAAGCTCCTGATCCTAGCATCAAAACGACCATCTCCATGGGCTAAAAATAGAGAATATTTAAGTGTGAAGCTACCTCGCAAATGCAATCGATGGCGAAGTTCTGGAGTTCATCGTATCAACAATTAGCGGAACAGGCTTTCTGTAAAAGTTTGATCTGTTTGGTGTCGAGCAACTCTACAGCTTTATATCCAATTTCAAATGCCTCGTCGGCATGTCCAGCGTTTAGCAAGTCGAAGTCGGCCAAGGGTTGCGGTTCAATATAGACATCGGCATGCTTCCGTGCTGTCTTAATCCGTGCGTGAATACTAACGTGAAAAGTGCGCACCACCATTTGAATCAGATTCTTAATCTCCACGGGGCGGTGCAGCGGGCTCACATTGGAAACCAAAAGACGATCGCATTTTCCCACCAAGGGCTCAATGGGAATGTTTTCGAGCATTCCGCCATCGCTGTACATTTTCCCATCAATCTGAACCGGAGCAAAGAGGATCGGAATTGACGACGAGGCGAGGAGAATCTGGGATAAATGGCCTTGTTGGAAATACTCCATACAGCCGTCGGTCATGTTGGTAGCTCCAACAATGAGCGGAATCGGTAACTCTTCCAACCGTTGAAAGGGGATGTAACGCTCCAGCACCGACTGAAGTCCGTCGAGTTTTAGCAATCCTGTAGTTGGAATGGTTAGGGCGGTATATTTAAAGAGGTTCCCCTTTTTTAGTATTGCATGGGTCTCTTTTGGCGAAATGCCAGCCGACAGGAAAGCCCCAGCTATGGCACCCGCACTCACACCAGATATGATATCCGGTCGGATGCCTCGCTCTTCGAGTGCTTTTAGACATCCCAAATGGGCAAACCCACGTGATCCGCCGCCACTTAAAACATATCCCAGACCGTAAGGCATCGAGTAAAAAGGTTATTCTATATAAGCACTACGGAAATAAGACCCACCGGGTGGAAGGTCAAACCATTGATCGAGCATAGCATGACACTGCTCTATTGGATGATCCTTATGCCAAAAAAGATTACGGTGACCATCGTAACGGTATTGTTCTTTGAGCTTTGGCAGATTTTGAAGAATGTAGTGCAGTCCATCAATTATCAGGTCAACCTCGGCGTCGGTGGTTGTAGGGTGTAGCGACCACCGCACCCAGCCTGGTTTTTCAGAGAGATCGCCGTGGCTGATCATACTTGTTATTTCACGCGATTTTTCGTGTGATACCTCGAGTAAAAAATGTCCATAAGTGCCGGCACAGGCACATCCACCCCGAAGTTGCACTCCAAACAGATCGTTAAGCAACCTTACCAACAAATTGTAATGTACTCCCTCTATATAAAAGGATATAACCCCTAACCGTTGGCGAATGGAATCGGCCAAAATGTGAAGCCCCGGAATAGAGTCAAGACCTTTAAAAGCCCGTGCAAGAAGTTCCTCTTCCCGTTGTCGGATATTGTGGCATCCCATCTCCTGTTTGAGCCCAATGGCAAGTGCAGCCCTAATCGATTGAAGAAAGCCTGGTGTTCCGCCATCTTCGCGTTCTTCGATATTGTCGACATATTTGTATTCTCCCCATGGGTTGGTCCAATCAACTGTGCCGCCACCCGGCTGGTCGGGCACATCGTTATGGTACATCGAGGCATCAAAGATTAAAACCCCGGGTGTTCCAGGGCCGCCTAAGAATTTGTGGGGAGAAAAGAGCACTGCATCAAGTTTCTGTTTTGGATTGACAGGGTGCATATCGATCGATTCGTAGGGAGCAGAAGCTGCAAAGTCGATAAAACAAACACCCCCATACTCGTGCATAATTTCGGCCAGTTCGTAATAAGGGGTCCGAACTCCGGTTACATTAGAACAGGAGGTAAAGGAACCAATTTTGAAATTACGGTCGCGGTATTTTTCAAGCGAAGCACGCAGGTTTTCAGGGGCAACCTCGAGGTTGGGACCAGGCTCCACCATCACCACATCGGCATTGGTTTCATACCAAGAGGTATGGTTTGAATGGTGTTCCATGTGGGTTATAAACACTACAGGTTTTTCGCGGTTATCGGGACAGTCTGTTGCTGGTTGACCTTGCTTTTTTAAGCCCAACATCCGCTGAAACTTGTTGATTACAGTGGTCATTCCAGAGCCTGCGGTTATGATAACATCGTTGGGACCCGCGTTGCAGTGCGCTTTAATGAGTTTGTGCGACAGGTGATAGGCATTGGTCATCAGCAAGCCCGTGTCGCTGGTTTCGGAGTGCGTATTCCCTATGTAAGGGGCTATTTCGTGCAACATCTTCTCCTCGATTGGCGTATAAAGGCGACCACTGGCTATCCAGTCGGCATAAACAATCTTTTTTTTACCGAATGGGGTGTCAATCGTCTGGTCTGATCCAACGATCTGTTTTCTAAATTGACTAAAATATTGCTCTAAGGTCATATTCCCCAATTCCCGGAGTACCATCTGTGGTAGTGCATGGAACCCCCATTAATGACTAGCCGAAATTACATATTTATACTGAAAGTGGTTCGTTAATTAGAGCAACGGTGTCATTTAGTTTGCCTCTTGGTCAATTTTGCCGATCGATGGTCTTCAAATGGGCAAGTATATACCTTTATTGCGCATCTGGTGGTGACAAATCGTCAGGATGCATTGGGTGGCATGGGGTTTGACCTTCCACAAACGTTCTAATATGTAACATTAAACTCTAAAAGATATGGCGAAAGGAAAAATTGGCGTTACAAGCGAAAATCTGTTTCCAATCATCAAGAAATTCCTCTATTCAGACCACGACATTTTCCTGCGGGAGATTGTCTCCAATGCCGTTGATGCTACCCAAAAACTAAAGGTACTTGCTGCTAAAGGCGAATACAAAGTTGATATGTCGGCTGCGTCTGTAAGGGTTATAGTTGATAAGGAGGCCAAAACCTTGACGGTAAGCGATAGTGGACTTGGCATGACCTCAGAGGAGGTGAAACGGTATATTAATCAGATTGCTTTTTCAGGAGCGAATGAGTTCCTCGAAAAGTACAAAGATGATGTGAATGCAATTATTGGCCATTTTGGCTTGGGTTTCTACTCCTCTTTCATGGTTTCAGACAAGGTGGAAATCATAACCAAATCATGGCAGGAGGGTGCACAGGCAGTTCGATGGAGTTGCAAGGGAAACCCCGAGTATACCCTCGTCGATGCTGAAAGGGAAACGGTAGGTACCGATATTATAATGCACATTAACAGCGAATCGGAGGAGTTTCTCGAAGCGTCGAAAATAACCCAACTTCTGGAGAAGTATTGCAAATTTCTTCCTATACCCATAGTTTTTGGCAAAAAGAAAACCTGGAAGGATGGCAAGGAAGTGGAAACCGACGAAGACAATCAAATCAACGATACACAGCCTGCGTGGACACAAAAACCCACCGACTTAAAAGATGAGGACTACCTCTCCTTTTACCGGAAGTTGTATCCTATGGCCGACGATCCGCTGTTCAATATCCATCTGAACGTCGACTACCCATTCAATTTAACGGGGATTCTCTATTTCCCCAAAATCAAAAATAACCTTGAGGTTCAGAAAAACAAAATTCAGCTTTACAGCAATCAGGTTTTTGTAACCGACTCTGTCGAAGGTATTGTTCCCGAGTTTCTTACGCTGCTTCATGGGGTACTCGACTCACCCGACATTCCACTCAATGTGTCGCGCTCTTATCTGCAGTCCGACTCCAATGTTAAAAAAATCAGCAGCCATATCTCCAAAAAGGTTTCCGATCGTTTGGGTCAGTTGTTCAAGGATAGTCGCGATGATTTTGAGAAAAAATGGGACGACCTCAAAATTTTCATTGAATATGGAATGCTCACCGACGAGAAGTTTTATGAGCGTTCTGAGGGTTTCCTGCTGTTAAAGAATACCGATGGGAAATATTTTACCGTTGAGGAGTATGATACATTGGTAAAGGAGCAACAAACCGACAAGGATAATCATCTGATTTATCTCTATACCAACCATCCCGATGAGCAGTTTGCATTTGTGGAGGCAGCTAAATCAAAAGGGTATGATGTGCTCATAATGGACGATGTGCTCACCACCCCAATGATCAACAAGCTGGAGCAAAAATATACCGGCAAGCGGTTTGTAAGGGTCGATTCAGACGTGGCCGATCATTTGATTCGGAAAAGCGATAGCGATGGCTCTGATCTTTCGTTTGAAGAAAAACAGGAAATTACCCCGCTTTTCGAAGCTGTAGCCCCCAAGAATGGTGGTATTAATTATATGGTTGATCTGAAGAATTTGGGTGAAAATAGTGCCCCAATGGTGATCACCCGCAGCGAATGGATGCGACGAATGAAAGATATGAGTCAATTTCAGGGGGGTATGAATTTCTACGGAGACCTTCCCGAAAGCCTTAACCTGGTAGTCAATACCGATCACCCTCTGGTTAAAAAGGTATTGGATCAGAAACAACATGAGTTGGGGGAGACATTACAGTCTTTGAGCACTGAACTTGAAATCGCAAAGGCCGACGTTGCAAAACTCGAAGCCGAACAGAAGGATATAAAGGCCGAAGAGGTTCCAACTGCCGATAAGGAACGGCTTGAATCATTGCAGAAAACGGTTTCTGAACTAGAGGAATCACGCCGTAAATCGCTTGCCGATTTTGGTAGCAACAACCCGCTGGCCCGTCAGATGGTCGATTTGGCCTTGCTGGCCAACGGCTTGTTAAAGGGCGCCGATCTCGATCGATTTGTAAAACGCAGTGTGGAGCTTATTCAATAAAGAAGGCTTTACCCAAAAAACAGATCCGCACCGGCAATGCCGATGCGGATCTGTTTTTTTATCCTTTATCAAATTACTGATTTATCCAAGATAAGTTTTGAGTAGTTTGCTGCGAGATGTATGCCGCAGTCGGCGAATTGCCTTCTCCTTAATCTGACGAACCCTTTCACGTGTTAGACCAAACCTTTCACCAATCTCTTCGAGGGTCATTTCCTGGCAACCAATGCCAAAAAACAGCCTTACAATATCGCTTTCACGTTCGGTAAGGGTGGCCAGTGCACGATGAATTTCGCGGGTAAGCGACTCCATAATCAATGCCTTGTCGGCGTTGGGCGAATCGCTGTTAACCAATACGTCGAGCAAGCTGTTGTCTTCACCATCTACAAACGGAGCATCAACCGATACATGACGCCCTGATACTCTGAGCGTGTCTGCGACTTTATCGGCCGGAAGATCGAGAGACTCGGCGAGCTCTTCGGCCGATGGCCTGCGCTCATGCTCTTGTTCAAATTTCGAAAAAGCTTTGTTGATTTTGTTGAGCGACCCAACCTGATTTAGCGGGAGACGTACAATACGCGATTGCTCGGCCAGTGCTTGCAAAATAGACTGACGTATCCACCAAACCGCATAGGAGATGAATTTGAATCCACGCGTTTCATCAAATTTTTCAGCCGCTTTTATCAAACCGAGGTTTCCCTCGTTGATCAAGTCGGGCAAACTAAGTCCTTGGTTCTGATATTGTTTCGCAACTGAAACCACAAATCGGAGGTTGGCTCTGGTCAACTTTTCAAGAGCAGATTGATCGCCCTTCTTTATGCGTTGCGCCAGTTCAACTTCTTCTTCTACGGTAATCAACTCTTCCTTGCCAATCTCCTGAAGGTATTTATCTAAAGAGGCACTTTCACGGTTAGTGATTGATTTTGTGATCTTTAGTTGTCTCATATGTTGTTCTTAAAAAGTCTGCAAATATAGTACAAATTCCAATAGGGCAGCAGGGACGTGTCAATGTAAATCCATGGTTAAAAATTAATTAACCTGTTTCACTGTTAGTTTACACCAAAAACAAAATAAGCTGTTTCTCCGTTGGGGTATATTCCTTCAATCAAAACTCCTCCTGTTGCGCTTCCAATAATCTGTCTGAACTCATCAACCTCGTTCACCGGTCTTTTGTTCACATCGGTAATGATAAAACCTTCCCGAACACCGGCGTCTTTTAATTTGCCATTACCAACCTTACTCACCCGTAATCCGCGATTGATTCTCAGACGTTGTTTGTCGCGATCGGCAACTCTTTCGAGTTCGGCTCCTAAAACCTCGGTGCCTCCTCTAATAATTGCTGTGTCGCCAAGCTTGTTACGAAGCGTAACCGTAAATAGTTTCTCTGAATTGGATCTTTTTACCAGAATTTTCACATCATCACCCGGACGGTACTGAGATACAGCTTCCTGGAGCTCAGAGCTGGAGTTAACTTTCCGGTTCCCTACGGCAACGATGATATCGCCACTGCGAATTCCGGCCTCTTTCGCGGCACCATTGTCTACTACATTGGCAACGAAAACACCCTCAATTTTATCGAGGTTTTGGGATTTCGCGATTTCTGCGTCCACCGTCCGAATTTCGACACCCAAAAGAGCGCGCTGCACCTGACCGAACTCTCTGAGGTCTTCAACTACCTTCCTAACAATGGTTATAGGCACCGCGAACGAGTACCCTGCAAAAGATCCTGTTCGGCTGGCAATTGCTGTATTGATCCCTACCAGCTCTCCACGCTGGTTTACAAGGGCTCCGCCACTGTTGCCGGGGTTAACCGCTGCATCGGTTTGAATAAACGACTCGATGCTGTAGTCGGCTGCATTAATGCCTATATTTCTGGCTTTTGCACTCACAATTCCTGCGGTTACTGTGGAGGTAAGATTGAATGGATTGCCCACAGCAAGCACCCATTCCCCCAGTCGCAGTTCATCGGAATTACCGAACCGGAGCCAGGGCAGGTTGGAGGCCTCGATTTTTAGTACCGCCAAATCAGTACTTGGGTCGGTACCGATGAGGGTGGCTTCAAATTCCCTGTTGTCGTTGAGCACAACCACTATGTTTTGAGCATTTTCAATTACATGGTTGTTGGTGACAATATATCCATCGGTGGTGAGAATTACCCCCGAACCAAATCCACGGGCTAATTGGGGTTCTTGCCGTTGTCCGAAAAATTCAAGCCAGGGATTTCCACTCGACCATGCTCCACGCATCGCCTGAGTTTTAATGTGGACTACCGCATGCACTGCAATTTCGGCAGAATAGGTCAGATCGGGAACTCCGCCTTCGGCGGTAATAGGCAGACTTGCATAGCGCATTTGCTGAGTGTTGTCCAATGCTATTACCTGTGGTTTTTCAAAAAAGTGGGTGTAGGCAAAAACGGCCAGCATGGAACCAGCTATAACCCAAACAAAAGTATAGGCATAGATCTTAATATTCTTCATGGCAATATTTCTTTTTGTTTAAAATACATTTTGATGTGCATGAGGTTAGCAAAAATGCTGCCATCTACACCATCTTTGAGCTACGCAACCTCTGTTTTTACAAAATTTAACAGCCAGCAGCCGAAAATGTTGTGCCAACTTTCTGATAAAAATGTCGTCAGCTTTCCCAGTGGAAAATTGTACCTTTGCTTTAATGCTAAACATTTCTGCAATGACCTATGCATTCTATAAATACCACGGAGCAGGAAATGACTTCGTATTGTTCGATAACCGGGCCCAGGTGTTTCCGGCTGACAATATTGCTTACATAGCATGGTTGTGCGACCGTCGATTTGGCATTGGGGCCGACGGACTCATGCTGCTTCAAAATGCATCAGGTTACGACTTTGAAATGCGCTACTTCAATTCAGATGGACGCGAAGCCAGTATGTGTGGAAATGGCGGCCGATGCATTGTGGCTTTTGCTCAGAAATTGGGGATGGTTTCCCATAAGGCTGGCTTTATGGCCGTTGATGGATACCACGAGGCAATGCTTCTCGAAGGAGGCGTGGTCGACCTCAAAATGTCGGATGTTAAGGAGATGGAAGAGCATGGCCAGGAGTTTTACCTCAACACAGGATCTCCACACTTTGTGCGTTTTGTGGATTTCATCGACAAGGTGGATGTTTTTTTAGAAGGTAGAACGGTGCGCTACAACGATCGCTTTAAGAAGCAAGGAACCAATGTCAATTTTGTACAGCAGAAGGGTAGCCATTTGACGGTGTACACTTACGAACGGGGTGTTGAAGCAGAGACACTGGCTTGTGGTACCGGAATTACTGCTGCTGCTCTTTGTGCTGCCCGCCGCGATAAGTTAGAATGTGGCAGCTATTCGGTGTCGGCGAAGGGTGGAGAACTATCCGTGTCGTTTGAAAACGATGGCGAGGGATTCAAAAACATTTGGTTAAAAGGACCTACTGAATTTGTTTTTCAGGGCAACATCAGAGGGCCAGTTTAGCAAAATTCTTAACTTATTGCGCCTTAGGTAGGGCGCCTTTACTTCTCGGGTACCTTAAACCATTTCGCAACCACTTGGGGCGCTTTATAATGTTCAATGTAATGCATCGCCTCTTCAGGGGTATTGGCTACATAATAGAGATCGCGGTAAACCGACTTTGAGAAATTTTGATCAAATGCGGTGTCAAATTGTTCAAAAAGCTTAGCATAAAAATCGATGGTGTTTACAAACACGATCGGTTTTCGGTGGTAGTCGAGCTGTTTTAGGGTAATTACCTCCAGTATCTCTTCCAGAGTTCCAAATCCCCCGGGAAGCGCAATGAAGGCATCCGACATTTGGCGCATCCGCTCTTTCCGCTGCATCATATCGGCTGTAATTTCTACTTCATGTGCATGGACCGAAACCAAATCATTCTCCTTCATCCTTTCAGGAATGATCCCAACGGTGATGGCCCCGGCACTTCGTGCCGCTATGGTAACTGCCTCCATTAATCCAACATTGGCTCCTCCATTGATGAGGGTATGCCCCCCTAAACCGAGCATTATACCAAGCTTGTGCGCGTCGGTAAAGTAGACTTCCCCAATGGCATTACTGGAAGCACAAAAAACACAAATGTTCATACTGATTCTGGTTGCGAACAGAGAACTGACCCTTATGCATCGATATTGGCGTAAATTGCATTCTCTTCGATGAATTTCCGCCGGGGTGGCACGTCGTCGCCCATTAGCATGGCAAAAACATGGTCTGATTCTGCAGCATTTTCTATGGTTACCTGCTGCAGTGTTCGGAGTTCTGGATTCATGGTAGTGCTCCAGAGCTGCTCTGCATTCATCTCTCCCAAACCTTTGTATCGCTGAATGCCTACAGCACTTTCATTGCCTTCTGCCCACTCATCAATAATTTGCTGCCTTTGTTGCTCGTTCCATGCGTAGGCCTCTTTTTTCCCTTTCTTAAGAAGATACAGGGGAGGCGCAGCAATGTAAAGGTGACCGAGCAGAATCAGCTCATTCATATACCGGAAGAAGAAAGTCATAATCAGCGTAGTAATGTGGCTTCCATCCACATCGGCATCGGTCATGATAATTACTTTGTGGTAACGTAGTTTGGCTAGATTGAGGGCTTTTGAATCTTCCTCCGTACCTATGGTAACGCCAAGTGCCGTAAAGATGTTTTTGATCTCCTCGTTCTCAAAGATCTTATGCACCATGGCTTTTTCTACGTTCAGAATCTTACCCCTAAGCGGCAGAATTGCCTGAAACAAACGATTTCTTCCCTGTTTTGCCGTACCGCCAGCGGAATCACCCTCGACCAGAAATATTTCGCATTTTTGAGGATCCCTTTCTGAGCAGTCGCTCAATTTCCCTGGAAGTCCGCCTCCCGATAAGGCATTTTTCCGCTGAACCATTTCGCGGGCTTTGCGGGCTGCATGGCGTGCCTGTGC
>CAYGIQ010000021.1:0-27646 GCA_964349885.1 uncultured Prolixibacteraceae bacterium
GTACCAAGGCGAAAATCGTGGATAGCAATGGATTGTTAGCAATCCATCCGGTAAGCCAAAGATAGACTAATGATGTTGAACTGGTTGTGCTTGGGTTTGAGTGTACACCCCAAAGAAATGGGCTCCAGATCAACATAGCGAACAAAGGAATAAATATTATCCCATTGAAATTTTTTCTGTTGAGGAGCTGAGAGATCATGTTTTACAGATCGAAACCTATGTCGCGGCGAAAATATTTTCCATCGAATTGAATGGCGTCGGCGGCTGCTCTGGAACTTGCAAGTGCCTGCTGGAGATTTTCGCCCATTGAGCTTATGGCCATTACCCTTCCTCCCTGACTCTTTAATTTTCCAAATTCGAGTTTGGTGCCTGCATGAAACAACAAACTGCTGCTTATATTTTCGAAGCCGGTTATGGTTTTCCCTTTCTCGTATTCTCCTGGATAACCTCCTGATACCAACACAATAGTTGCCACCGTTTCATGGTGGTATTCGGGAATATAGCTATTTAGACGGTTTTCGGAAGCTGCCAGCAGCATGTCCAAAAGATCACTTTTTATTCTGGGCATTATAGCTTCAGTTTCTGGATCGCCCAATCTAGTGTTGTACTCAATAACATACGGGTTTCCGTCGCAGTTGATGAGTCCCAAAAAAATAAAACCCGTAAAAGGAATGTTTTCAGCCTTAAGCCCGTCGATTGTGGGCTTTATAACCCGTTCCTCTACTTTCGACATAAATTCAGGTGTGGCAAAAGGAACCGGGGAGATGGCTCCCATACCACCAGTATTCAGTCCGGTATCGCCCTCTCCAATTTTTTTGTAGTCTTTGGCCTCTGGAAGCAGTAGATAGTCGGTTCCATCGGTAAGCACAAAAACCGACAGCTCTGTGCCTGAAAGAAATTCCTCGATTACAACCGTTTTACTGGCATCGCCAAACTTGCCCACCAGCATTTCCCAAAGAGTATCCTGAGCATATTCCAAGGTGTCGATGATTAAGACCCCTTTTCCAGAAGCCAGTCCGTCGGCTTTAAGCACAAAGGGAGGCTGAAGGGTTTTTAGGAATTGGAATCCCTCTTCAACGGTATCTTCGGTAAAAGAGGCAAACCTCGCGGTTGGAATATTATGCCGTTGCATAAAGTTTTTCGCAAACGCTTTGCTGCCTTCCAACCGAGCACCAGCTTTGCCCGGGCCGATTATCTTTACATACTGCAGGTCTATGTCCGATTCGAAATAGTCACGAATACCTTCTACCAAAGGATGTTCTGGTCCAACAATTAAAAGATGGATGTCGTGCTCGAGTACATCCCGCTTGATCTCGTCAAATCTGGTTATATCAGTTGGGAGATTGAAGCCCAGCTCTGCTGTCCCGGGGTTTCCCGGTGCAAAAAAGAGGTTTCCGGCACTTTTACTCTGAGCAATTTTCCATCCGAGCGCATGTTCCCTGCCTCCCGATCCTATGAGTAATATGTTCATATTTCCACTTTGTTGTTTTTTACAATCCATCAGCTTTATTTGGGTAAGACGCACTCCTAACGGGGCATGGCCTGTCCAACATAACGATTGTAGTAATCTTCGAGCGTAGTTCCGGCTTTGTCAGCCATTTCCTCGTTTTCGAACACAGCGCTTATTCGCTCCAGTTTTTGCAGGTAGAAGAGATTTCTCTGAATCTCATCCGAAACATCATAAGAGTTGAGATGGAACCTGTTAAACGTAAACAGGTAAGCCAGCATATCCTCGTACGATTGATAACATGCTTCTGCGAGAGTAGCAGCTTTATCGTAGGCTCCTGCTTCGTAAAGTGTTGATACCAGATCGAGGGCAAAGAACTCGAATGGAACTACTCCTGGTGGTACAAGTTCCAAGTTGCGTTCAACAACCTCAATTGCCTTTTCGTATTCCCCTTCAGCCACCAGCTGTTGTGCCAACCGGTTAAAATTGTTCCGGATATTGGTCATCATTCTGGCATTGTTTTCATCGATGTACACCGAAGGATCGTTCATATTCCCCCATTTGAAACGTTGCATCAGATTTTCGTACATAATATCTGCGGCAACTGTTCCCCAATTGATGCGATCTTCAACAGGAGAATCCCGTTTAATGGGCACGAAACGGTAGGCAAAACCCTCCAACTGGAAATAGTCCTGTAGTCCCATATATTTGTTGCTACCAACGGTAATCGCAAAATAGATGGGCCGCTCCCAATTGTTGTTTGCAATGAGATCGAGAATCATAAACTCATCCTTGGGAAGGTACTCTTTACCCGACAAATCAATGTAAATGGTATCTACAATCTTGTCGTAATCCTGAGGTCTGACCACATTGTTGCGGATAACTGCTTCTTTGTCGACCGGAAACGAAATTGTCTTTATGGGTATGTAGGCTGCATTGTTTGCCTGGCGTAGCTTGGTTGCCGGATCATCGCTCGCTACAAAACGCACAGCCTCGATAAGGTCAACTGTTTGGCGTTGAAGTCTTGGGTCGTCGAAAAGATAGATAAGGTCTCGCGTGCCTTGAGTATATTGTTCTTCACTCAGGGAAAACGGTAGGGGTTTGGAATCCCACATCTTCCGTTTCATTTGGGTGATGTACCAGTCAGTTTGCAGATAACTTAGGTTGCAAACGCGAACGTCGCGGCGCACACCCTCAACATCTTGGTTGTACCACAAGGGGAAAGTATCGTTGTCGCCGTTGGTGAAAATAATTCCCTGCTCCCTAACCGTTTCAAGGTAATTGGCACCCAGATCGCGCGCCGTATAGCGGTTCGAACGGTCGTGATCGTCATAATTTTCAGACAACAAAATAGCTGGTACAAGAAGCAGCCCGGCTAAACTTACGGTCAGTACATTGACTTTTTCGGGCAAAAACCGTTTAAGTCCCTCAAAGATTGCGGGAACGCCCAGTCCGATCCAAATGGCAAATGCATAAAAAGAACCTGCATAAGCATAATCGCGCTCTCGCGGCTGATAAGGAGATTGATTCAAATAGACTACTATGGCCAATCCGGTCATCAAAAAAAGCAAGCTAACAACCCAAAGACCCTGACGTCCGGAGCTCCCTTTGTTGTACTGATAGAAAATGCCTAGCAGACCAAAGATCAATGGAAGAAAATAGTAGTTGTTTCGGGCCTTGTTGTTGCCCAATGCATCTGGTAAATCACGTTGATTTCCGAGTCGGTAACCATCAAGAGCATGTATTCCGCTAATCCAATTGCCATGCAAGATACCTCCATGGCTCTGAATATCGTTTTGGCGACCCACAAAATTCCACATAAAGTAGCGCATATACATTTGCCCGACCTGATACCGGAAGAAGAATCTTAGGTTTTCTGTGAAGGTTGGTTTTGTAAGGGCCTCGATCTCTCCTCTGTCGTTTTGATACCGAATGGTATTTCCCTTAATTTCTGCCCACTCTGCATAGGCCGATGCATGCGATGCATCGTTGGAACTCCACATACGAGGAAATACTGTTTTAAAACGATCGTCGTAGTTGGGGGTAAATCTGTATTCGGTAATAACATAACGACCGTCGCGCTGTGTGTAGTAGGGTTTGCCCTGCGTGTAGCGGTTGTTAGCGTCGAGCGGCGAATTGTAATACTGCCCGTACACGAGCGGACGGGAACCGTATTGTTCACGGTTAAGATATGAAAGCAGCGAGAAGGTGTCGTTCGGACTGTTTTGATCCATAGGCGGACTGGCAGCCGATCGGATTAGAATGAGGGCAAACGACGAATAACCTATTACAATTACCGTTATGGCCACCGCTATGGTGTTCCATACAACCAGATTTTTTCTAACTGTATAATAAATTGACCAGACCAGAAGTCCGACTAGTACCAACAAATAAAAGAGCGCTCCTGAATGGAATGGGAGGCCGAATGAGTTTACAAAAAGAAGTTCGAACCACGAAGCCACACTCACAAAACCGGGAATGATGCCGTACATGATACCCCCCAGAATGGCTGCCGAGAGCACAAGAGCATAGATTAGACCTTTGCGGGTTACGGTAAATTTCCGGTAGTAATAGACAAATACAATAGCTGGTATGGCGAGCAGATTGAGCAGGTGCACGCCTATGGAAAGTCCTATAAGATAGGCAATGAGGATCAGCCAGCGGTTGGCATGTGGTTCATCGGCAATATTTTCCCACTTAAGAATAGCCCAAAAAACCAGTGCGGTT
Organism: uncultured Prolixibacteraceae bacterium; assembly: GCA_964349885.1. Lineage (GTDB taxonomy): Bacteria > Bacteroidota > Bacteroidia > Bacteroidales > Prolixibacteraceae > UBA1413. Next base: position 4,175 of record CAYGIQ010000021.1, read on the forward strand.
AGAAACGACGACATAGCATAGACTTCTCCTTCTACAGCCGAAAACCAAAACGTATCGGAAAAGGCATATCCAAGGGCACCGGTTAGGCCGCTGCCCATGATCAGCATGGTTTGGTTAAGTGTAAGCGTGTCGGTGGGGGCAACTATTTTTTTTGCCAAATGGGTAATGGTCCAAAAGAGGAACAAAATGGTAAATGCACTCGAAAGGGCCGACATAATGTTGACCATGATTGCAGCATTGTGCGGACCGCCACCCAGCAGGGTGAAAAAGCGACCCACAATCATAAATATGGGTGCCCCGGGTGGGTGACCTACCTGCAGCAAAGTGGCAGTGGTAATAAATTCACCGCAATCCCAGAAACTGGTTGTTGGCTCGATGGTCAGCAAATACACAATGGCCGAGATCACAAAGGCAGACCAGCCAAATGCCAGATTAAAGAGATTGTATTGTTTCATATCGTTTTAGTTCTGTGGGTGAATCGCCATGTGCATCTTTTGCAGCAGCATGGCGTGTCTGTTGCCCGGCCAACTGTTCGCTGAATAGCAATGTACGAACAAATATAGTCGCGAAGATAGTGGTTTTGTGAAATACATTCGAAGTAGTAAGTTAATTAAGTAGTCGTCTCAAAAGGTGTCTGTCGGTAATGTGTACCGTTTTTTTTTCAATTACAAACAATCCGTCGCGTTGCATCTCGCCCAACACCCTTGCCAGAGCAGGTCTGGTTACGCCTAATAAATCGGCAAGCTCCTGCTGGGTTTGCTGCATTATAAATCCAGAGTCGTTTACTCCGGAGGATTGTAGCATAAAATGTGCAATTTTTTCTTTGATACTTTTGAAGCTAAGCAGATGCAATTTGCCTGAAAGAAACTGTGTTTGTGAGGAGATTGCATTGAGGTAGTTAAGCAATATCTTTTGGTTGGCCTGCATGAGGGTTAAAAAAGATGCAATGGGCAGGTAGACGATTTCGGTTTCGGTAAGTGTGGTTACCGTTACCGGGAATTGCCGTTTGTGGCCAAAAAGGAATGCAATGGCCAATGGTCTTGGAGCTTCGATGTTTTCTATTTTCAGAACCTTACCCGAAAAATCACTCATTTCACCCTTAACAGTACCCATTTGAAGTACCAATAGATGCTTTACCTCTTCTCCCGACGATACCACCATCACATCTTTGGCAAATTTTTTTACCTGAAAGGGAATGGTTCCGAGGAGCTGGGAAAGCGTTTCAGGGGGAAGTCCGGCAAAGAGCGGAGAGCGGGATAACATTTGGATATCAGGCATTTTTGTTTGATTTGTAATAATTGATACAACTTATGAAACGCAGGCTGGCTACTTTTGTTGAGTAAAACGATTGATTATGATGAGGGAAATTGTGAAAATTGATGAAGAATTGTGCAACGGTTGCGGCGATTGCGTTCCGGGTTGTCACGAAGGGGCACTGCAAATAATAGATGGCAAAGCACGTTTGATCAGCGAATTAATGTGCGACGGCTTGGGTGCCTGCATAGGACATTGTCCAGAAGGTGCAATTACCATCGAAAATAGGGAGGCAGAACCATACAATGAAACGGTGGTGATTGCTCAGATGGTAAAAAGCGGAAAAAACACGGTATTTGCACACCTTCAACATTTGCGGGAGCATGGCGAATCCGGCTATTTACAAGAGGCTCTTACTTGGATTCGGAACAACCGCGATTCCCTTCCATTTACCATTGCCGAGGTGCACGAATTTATGCATGGGGGCGCTAAAAAGCCAACTTCACCGGCAGGTGGCGGGTGTCCAGGTTCGGCTCCACAGACCTTTGCTGCTGGGGGCCTTTCGATGGCTACTGCAAGGCCCGTAGCATCGGTTGATTCAAAACTTGCGCAGTGGCCGGTTCAATTGCATCTCATCAATCCGGGGGCTGGTTATTTTGCAGGAGCCGATCTTTTAATTGCGGCCGATTGTGCCGCATTTGCCCATGGCGACTTCCACAATACTTTTTTGCAAAACAAGAAGCTTGTCATCGCATGCCCAAAACTGGATCAGAGTACCGAATCGTATATCCAAAAGTTTATTCGCCTAATCGATGAGGCAAAAGTAAACACCATAACGGTGGTCATAATGGAAGTACCATGCTGTGGCGGACTTATTCAAATGGTGCAAAGTGCCCGTAAGGCAGCACATCGGAATGTACCGGTAAAATCGATTGTAGTGAGCGTTAGGGGCGAGGTTCTTGCAGACGAGTGGGTATAATATAGCACAAAGCTATAGGAGATGAGCATTGTCTGGTTTGTAAATCCGGATGCCCTTCTCCTGCTCCACGAAATGTACCACTTCCTTCATAAATTGCCTGAAATGCTCCACTATTTCCGGCCGATGCTTGGATACAATCTGCATTGCCTCATCCTGAAAGGGAGGTAGGGAGGTGTATTTAGCCATGATCTCCATGGCCTTGTGCAGTCCTTCAGCAGTGGCATACGATTCCAGTCGTTTGTTCCGTATCAGAAAGGGTATAAATTGTTGTACACGAATGGGCAGGACCAAATAATTTCGCATCAGGGTTTTGTGTATGCGGGCGGTGAAATCCCGCAACGAGTGGATTGAATAGCTGGTCCACTCTTGAGCCAGGAAATGATCGTAAAGCAGATCGCACACTATACCTGAATATCGACCATACACAGGTTTAAAGTAGGTTTTGGATAGCGAAACCCAGGGACTGTTGTCGGTGTAGTGGTCAATTGCCCTATGTAAGAGAATTCCCTCTTTTACCGATTCCCGGTAATGGAGATAATGGCTACCTTTAACGTAATCGCCGATGAAGTTTCCAATCTGGATATCGGCCGATTCGCCCGACAGGTAAAGGTGTGCAAGAAAGTTCATGCTGTGGTCTATTGGCATTCAAACGTACAGTGTTTAAAAATGTTCTTTAACATCCTTAACTTCTATAGATATGAGGGTTGTCGTCTTTTATATAGGGTTTTAAGGGTACATTTTCCAACACAAACACTCCATCGTATGAAGCCCAAAAGAGTTCTTATTTTAGGCGCAGCCGGACGTGACTTTCACAATTTCAATATCTGGTTCCGAGACAACAATGAATACCAAGTGGTGGCATTTACCGCTGCTCAGATACCCGACATCGACAATCGTCGATATCCGCCTGACTTGGCCGGAGGTCTCTACCCAGAAGGCATCCCAATCGAACCACAGGATAAGCTAACCGCTCTGATTTCATTTCACAAGGTAGATGTTTGTGTATTTGCCTACAGCGATGTTACCAATGAACATGTAATGCACCTATCGGCTCGGTGCAATGCATCAGGAGCAATGTTTTGGCTTATGGGACCTGCGCAGACGCAGCTAAAGAGTCGAAAGCCTGTAATTTCGGTCTGTGCTACACGAACCGGTGCAGGCAAAAGTCAGACTTCGCGAAAAATTGTGCAGCTCCTCATGCAACATGGGCTCAAGGTGGTAGCGGTTCGGCATCCAATGCCTTACGGCGATCTGACTGCCCAAAAGGTGCAGCGTTTTGCGACCCTAGCCGATCTCGAAAAACACCATTGTACCATTGAGGAGATCGAGGAGTACGAACCCCACATTGTAAGGGGGAATGTTATCTATGCAGGCGTTGATTACGGAGCAATATTAAGTGCGGCCGAAAACGATCCTGCGGGTTGCGATGTGATTGTGTGGGATGGAGGCAACAACGATTTTTCCTTTTACTGCCCCGATCTTTCCATTGTAGTTGCCGACCCACACCGGGCTGGTGCCGAATTGAATTATTATCCCAGCGAGCTAAATTTATTGACCGCCGATGTGGTCATCATCAACAAAATGGACACAGCCCATCCAGAAGGGATCGAGAAGGTTCGAAAGAACATAGCCCTGCTCAACCCATTGGCTGTAGTCATTGATGCTGCCAGTCCGATTCATGCCGACAAGCCAGAATTGATCCGCGGTAAGCGGATTTTAGCAGTCGAAGACGGACCCACGCTTACCCATGGTGAGATGAAGATGGGCGCTGCCGTAGTGGCTTCTATGAAATTTGGTGCAGCTGCACTGGTAGATCCTCGCCCATTTCTATGCGGCAGGCTCAGGGATACTTTTCAAACCTATCCGGGAATAGGTACGTTGTTGCCAGCAATGGGGTATTCTCCGGAACAGACTTCCGACCTTGAAGCTACCATTCAACAAACTCCCTGCGATGTTGTGGTCATTGGCACACCCATTGACCTTGGTCGGCTTATACGAATCGACAAGCCTGTTGTTAGGGTCACCTACGATCTGGAAGAGATTGGAAGTCCAAAACTCACGGATGTATTGAGTCGTTTTGTTGCTGCCTATGTGAACGTTTAATGCAGATGGGGCTGGGAATGGTTTTAAAGGTAAACTTAAAGCCTAAAATTGCTACTTTTGCATAACACAAAATTAGCAAATGGGCAGAAATATTGTTGCATTTGGCGAACTGGTTTGGGATATCTTTCAGGATGGAAAGCAGCTTGGGGGAGCTCCCGTGAATCTGGTTTTCCGTGTAAATGCTTTGGGAGATAACGGGCACTTGCTCTCTCGGGCTGGAAACGATGAGGAGGGGAAGGAGGCGTTGAAGCAGTTATCCCGTATGGGCATCTCTGACGAAAACGTGCAAATAGATCCAATATTCCCCACCGGATCGGCTTTGGTGAAGGTTGGCAATGAAGGCAGGCCCGATTACATCATTGAACCCGATATGGCATTTGACCATATTGAATTTACTTCATCGGCGCTCCGACTTGTACGTGAGGCCGATTGTCTGGTCTTTGGCACCCTGGTTCAGCGCTATGGTATCTCAAAAAATACGCTGCGCGAATTGCTAAAGGAGGCACCCTCGCCGGTTAAATATCTGGATCTTAAGTTGCGCAAAAATGGATACAACCGCCCAATCCTTGAAAGCAGTCTTACATCGGCCAATATATTACGGGTAAAGGAGAATGAGTTGTATACCCTTAAAAGCGAACTTGGATTGTTTGAATTCGATACCAAAGCATTGGCCCTGGAGGCCATTAATGAGTTTGACCTCGATTTGGTTCTGGTAACGCAAAGCAAGTCTGGAGCCATGGCAATCACCCGCGAAGGGGATTTTTACGAGGATCCGGGATACAAAATTGATATGGTCGATACGGTAGGATCTGGGTCTGCTTTTTCAGCGGCCTTTCTACACGAATTCCTTGAGTCTCGCAATACCTATGCTGCTTTGCGTTTTGCCAATGCGGCCGGCGCCATTACCGCCACTACACATGGAGCCACCACTCGAATTCCTAAATCCGATATTATTGATTTAATGCAAAGGGGAGAACGCCGTTAATTGTTATCTTTATAAGGCCTAAGAAACTAAAACCTATTGCATTATGGCAACCAATCGCAGAGCCTTCATCCGCACTACCTCGATGGCAGCGGCAGGTATCAGTACAATGTCCCCTTACAAGTCAGCTGCCTTTCTGGGTACTCCCTCCGATCGAATAAACATTGCGCTTATTGGTGTCAGAAACATGGGATTTGGCATCCTTGAACGCCACTTGGAGCTTCCGAATGTTCAATGTGTGGCGCTGTGCGATATAGACAGACCTTTGCTGGAAAGGCGCGCTTCCGAAGTTCAAACCCGATATGGCCAAAAACCCAAACTTTACGGCGATTTTCGAGCGCTGCTTGAAAATAGGGAAATTGATGCCGTTATTATTGGGACGCCCGATCATTGGCATTGTTTGCAAACCGTTTATGCCTGCGAGGCGGGAAAGGATGTATATGTTGAAAAGCCAATGGCCAATTCAATTGCCGAATGTGACCTTATGGTCAAAGCTGCCAAGAAGTACAACCGAATAGTGCAGGTTGGACAACAACAGCGCAGTGGTTCGGAATGGCAGGCTGTGAATCGCTTGGTTAAGGATGGTACCATCGGTACCCTCAGAAAGGTAAACATTTGGTGTAACTTTAATTACGGAGTTGGACAACCCATTCAACCAGACCAGCCGATACCCGAAGGCGTGGATTTTGACATGTGGCTCGGGCCGGCCCCACAGAGGAGCTTTAATGCCTCCCGGTTTCACGGAAGTTGGCGGATGTTTTGGGATTATGGCGGAGGACTGCTAACCGACTGGGGAGTGCACCTAATTGATATGGCATTGTGGGCAAAGGATATCGTTTCGGCCCCCGGTGTTACCCTTGCCTCGGGTGGAAACCTTTCTTTCCCGGGACATGCGCATGAAACATTCGATACCCAATCGGTAATTTGGCAATACGAGAACCTCCTGATAACTTGGGACCATACGGCCGGTACCGAGAAGGGACCCTGGAATCAGAATTATGGTTTGGCTTTTATTGGCGATAATGCTACGATTGTAGTCAATCGGTCGGGTTACCGAATAATTCCTGAATGGGATAACCGGGCAAACAACTTTAAGGCGGTTAAAGATGAAATTCCGATGAAGGGTGAAAACCATGGTGACCATGTGTCTAATTTTATCGACGCAATCCGTTCTAGGAAGGTGCCTGCATGTCCGCCCGAAATAGGCCGTGCTGCTGCAGTGGCAGCCCACACGGCCAATCTTTGTGTTCGAACTGGAGAACATCGGTTGACTTGGGATGCAACACACAATCGTTTCAGGGATTCCAGCCTTGCCAATTCTATGCTTCGGCCAAATTACCGTAAGCCCTGGGAATTGCCTGTATTGTAAAACACCATTTTTTTGGAAACCCTGGTCCTGTTTTTTCAGTTTAAAGGTATAACACGATCAATCAGATCGAACAGCTGGTGTCTCTGCCAATAGGCTTTGTCGTTCCAGAGGATCTGGTCTCGATGTTTTTCTGTAACCTAAAAACTCATCGCAATGAGGACATCTTCTTCAAAATTGGTAAAGGGATTGATAGATAACCTCTGGGTTCAATACCTGCAGCGTGTTCCTTACGCTCGAAAATATTCCGAATTGGTCACTGCACAAGGCGGCAAGGTAGTTCACGACCATTTGGCCTTTCGTACCCTCAATACCCCCACCGGCGAACAACCATCTGGCATTGCAGCAATAGCTCATATATTCGAAACCCTTCATTACAAAAGATCCGGGAAATACCGTTTCCCCAACATTCAGGTTAATGCGGTCCATTTCGAACATCCCGATCCACTCCTTCCCAAAATTTTTGTCAGTCAGCTCGAAGTCGACACAATGCCCGATTGGGTAAAGCAGGTTGTGCGCGACACGGTTCACGATGCACCCTATTTGCTTTCTGAGCAGGCCATAGAGCTTATGAATATAGTGGGCAAAAGTGGTTCAATTACCCAAGAGGCTGCCGACATACTTTTAGAAGAACTTACCGGTTATTTCCGATCACCCTGGCCATTGCCTACCCGCGACAATCTTCTTAATATTAACGATGTATCGCAGTATGCTGCATGGACCTTGCTTCATGGTAATGCTGTGAACCATTTTGCTGCATGCATCAACCTGCAGCAGGTTCCTGATTGGCCAGATATCGAATCTACAATCCGCAATCTTTCAAATGCTGGAATTCCCTTTAAAGATAAGGTGGAGGGCGATCGCAATACCATTCTCCGTCAGTCGGCTACACCTGCGGTGAAAGAGTTTTATCGACTCAAGGATAGCGATGGCGAATTTCGTGAAATGGAATGGACTTATGCCTACTATGAGTTTACTGAAAGGGGATACTATATGTCTGATGAAGGGGAGAAGTTGTTTGGTGGTTTTTTGGCTGATCAGGCTACACAACTTTTCAGAATGACCGAAACACGCGACAATTAACCCTACGTTCCAGCCTTCGCTATGTGCTCCCTACTTGTGTGATATATGGAAAGACTTCTAAGTAAGCTCCAAAACCAACGCTGCCCGAGATCTCTGTAAGGGGGAGAAATCCCGAAATCAACTTTCCCTTTTCTACCCTGATGGGTTCTACTTGAACACGTTGGCTGGAATAGCTTGAAAACAAGGAATGGGGGTTGAAATAGGTTTTAAACCATGCCACAGAATCTTCTGCTATATGACTTTCCAGCGCCAAAGAGATATGTCCCATGGTATTGCGCCAGTTGATTTCTACCACTGGGTGCAAACTTAATTGACCGTATTGATCTTTATAGATGAGTACGTCAATGCCTAAGGGCCCGGTATAGAGTTGTGATGCATTCATTTGTTGTAATCCCTTAATGTGCCACTCGGGCAGATGCTGAATCACGTGGGTTATCAATTCGTCCAGTTCAGAGCTTTCGGCTACTTGGCTTTTTTGGAGGAAGTTGCCCTGGTACTGGCCGTTGCCATTGGTAAAAAAATGGGAAACACCCGTAAAGGTCACCCCGGTATCGGATATCGCATAAAGAAGCCCCAAGTCGGCAACTTTATCGAGCAGCGGTTCAGCAATGATGTAGCCTTGTCCTTTCAACAGACCACCTACTTTCTGCATAACCATTTTCCCGGGTGGCAGATTTGAAATTCGCTGCAATCCCCTTCCGGAGCTGCTCCATGGCTGCTTAATCATCAAAGGATAGTTTGTGCAAAGCTCTTCAATTTCGGCAGCAGTCTGGCAGATTTGTGGGGCCATGGTTTTGGGAAGAAGTTGCGGCAAACCCGAGAATTCCTGAACAAATAGCAACAACGAAAGCGCACTTTTTCGGGAAAACATTTCGCGATGCTCCGGAAGCCATTGGGCAACCGGCGAATCGAGGAAACGCCTGTGGCACGATGGCTTCAGTGGATCAAAAAGTCGGTGTACTGCTGGACTCCACCCCCAGGGTCGCAGATTGGCTTTTGGCATCTGGATAAATTCGGGGTTGTTTATGGCTGAATTGAGCTCTAGGTATTGAGGTAGCTGAAAACCGGCACTTAACAGCATTTCACACAGCTGCACTGAAGGTTTTTTCTGTACCAAAACAACATCGTTTGGTTGAGCTAGGAACTGGGGAAGATTGCCCATCGACACCTCCATCGAAGATAGCAACTTATTGGGATGCCAGTGTGGTGAGCCATTGGCAACACTAAATTCGCAGGTGGGATTGTAATAGAACACATCGGGCCGGGCCATTTCTTAAAGTTCAGGTAAACACATCGATGGGAGAGGGGGCCGGAATCTCCTTCCAGAAATCAAGAAAGGGAAAAAGCGATGGGGCAAATTCACGCAGGGGTTCATACAATCTCGAGGCCGCCCTTGTACTTTCGGGCAGTAAATGTAATTCTTGGTCAAATTTGTTGAACACAATAAGCAATATGCTAAGGATAAGGGCTCCTTTTATCAGTCCGAAAAAGAGCCCAGCCAGGCGGTTGAGCCACCCGAGGCTAATGGCTTTAATAACTTTCCCTGCAATGGACCCTAATATCGATGTCGAAATAACCACTCCTATGAAAATTCCCACAAAGGCGAAGATGGGCAAATATTGAGAGTTGATATCAAATTGGCTGGCAAGCAGTTGGGCAACAAACCCAGAGAAATGGAGTGCAGCCCATATTCCCAGAATAAGACCAACAAGTGCAGCCAATTCTTCAATAAAGCCCTTTCTAAAACCTTCGATCATCGATAATACCAGCACGATAATCAGCAAAATATCGAGGTTGTTCATTTCACCCAAGTTTTATTGCCCGTTTTTTTGGGAGGAAAGCGGTGCAGATTGTAGCTTGGTTATATCCTCTGGCTTCGAGACCTCCCAGAGTTTAAAAGTACCAAAATTATTTTGCGAGACATTGGAATGGTTGATTTTTGATGCTTTGGCTTTGTCAATAGAAAATCTTTCTTCCGTTGCAGACGACATACCCCTCCGGAAATTACCAGATTAGAATATTTTGTTCGGTGGTGATTTGATATTTGCCCTCTTAAATGGGTCAAAAATTCCTACATTTGAACAAAAATATTACCTGTTATGTCACTTTTGAACTCGGTCATAAATTGGTTCAATGTCAAAAGAATCTATCAAATAGAGCTGTACGGAAAATACCCTCACGAGATTCAGCGGGAGGTCTTTTTTAACCTGATTGATACCGCTAAAAATACTGAATGGGGTCGGTTGCATGGTTACGGATCCATAACTAAGTTGGAGGACTTTCAGCAAAGGGTACCTCTTCAGAATTACGATCAGATTCGCCCTTGGGTCGACCGTCTTCGAGATGGAGAGACCGATCTTCTTTGGCCCGGATCGGTGAAGTGGTTTGCCAAATCCTCTGGAACCACCAGCGATAGGAGTAAGTATATTCCGGTAACTACCGAATCGCTCGAGGATTGCCATTTTCGGGGAGGTAAGGATGTGCTTGCCTTGTATGTTCGAAATTATCCGGAAACAAAGTTAATTTCAGGTAAATCGCTTACGTTAGGAGGTAGCACCCAGATCAACAACTTTTCCAACAACTCGTATTATGGTGATCTATCGGCCATTCTCATAGAAAATGTTCCATTCTGGACCGAATTTATCCGTATCCCTGCTGCAGATATAGCCCTGATCGAGGACTTTGAAGAGAAGATTGAGAAAATTATAGCAGCCTCCATCAACGAGAATGTTGTAACCATGGCGGGTGTACCCTCTTGGTATCTGGTTTTGATGAAGAAAGTGCTCGAAAAAACCGGCAAGTCCAATATTCTGGATGTATGGCCCAATTTGGAACTGTTTATTCACGGGGGAGTTAATTTTGGACCTTACCGTGATCAGTTTGCCGGGTTAATTCCTTCATCGGGAATGCACTACATGGAAACCTACAATGCGTCGGAGGGTTTTTTTGCTATACAAGACAATCCGTACACACAGGATCTGCTCCTGATGCTCGACATTGGGGTTTTTTATGAGTTTATTCCCATGTCGCAATGGGGATCTGAGCAACCTGATGTTCTAGGCCTTGACGACGTCGAAGTTGGCGAAAACTATGCTCTGGTAATCAGCACCAACGGGGGTTTATGGCGATATATAATTGGCGATACCGTGAAGTTTACCTCAAAAATGCCCTATAAAATACGCATTACCGGACGAACGAAACATTTTATAAATGCATTTGGAGAGGAAGTTATTATTGACAATGCTGAGCATGCTCTCCGTAATGCGTGTGAACGTACCGGAGCCATTGTACACGAATATACAGCCGGACCTGTGTTTATGGGTGTTGGCAATAAGGGCGCCCACGAATGGATTGTAGAGTTTGACAAGGAGCCCTCGTCCCTTGAGCAGTTCATTTCATGCCTCGACACCTCACTTAAATCGATCAATTCAGACTACGAGTCAAAACGCCACAAAGACATTACACTCGAAAAACCGAAAGTAGTGGTAGCTCCTCAAGGAACCTTCTACAATTGGATGAAACAGAGGGGTAAAGTTGGTGGCCAGAATAAAATCCCCCGCCTGTCGAACGATCGGCAGTACCTCGATCAGTTGCTGAGTTTGTTGAAGCGGGAATAACTGTTAATTTTAAACAACTTTTAAAACACCTTAATATGCACATTGCGGTCGCCGGAAATATAGGGGCGGGAAAAACCACACTTACCGAGCTTTTGTCGAAGCATTACAACTGGATCCCCAATTATGAGGATGTAGACGACAATCCCTATCTTAACGATTTTTACAACGACATGCAACGCTGGTCGTTTAACCTTCAGATTTACTTTCTGAATTCCCGTTTTAATCAAATAATTGACATTCGGAAATCGGGCAGGACCACCATCCAGGATCGCACCATATACGAGGACGCTGAAATATTTGCTCCAAACCTCCATGCTATGGGATTGATGAGCACCCGCGACTTCAACAACTACAAATCGTTGTTTTTGCTGATGTCTGGTTTGATACAACCCCCAGATCTCTTAATCTACCTCAGGGCATCGATACCTACCCTCGTAAATCAGATTCAGAAGCGGGGCCGGGAGTACGAAAATTCCATTCGCATAGATTATCTGCGTCAGCTTCACGATCGTTACGAAGACTGGATTAAGGGCTACAATTTGGGTAAACTATTGGTAGTGAATGTTGATGATCTCAATTTTGTCACCAATAAGGAGAACCTTTCGAACGTTATTAACAAGATTGACGCACAAATCCACGGCCTCTTTTAAGCCTATTGCGATCGAATTTTGTTGGGTGCAGTAGCGTGTTGTTATAGAATGGATTATTCCCTTATAAGGCAGGAGTCAACTTCTCGGAGGAGCGCCGGCCAATCGTGAGAAGGAATTCTTGCCCCCATAGACTCAACAGCTTTTGATGATACCAACGACGCGATGGCACCACACTGACCGAGTGTTGCGCCTTTCGACAAACCAAACAGAAATCCTGCCGCATAACTGTCGCCTGCGCCGGTGGTGTCAACTGCCTGGGTCGATACCGGTTCTATCATAACCTTCTCGGCACCTCGCTGTGCGATGGATCCATGCTTGCCCAATTTGACCACTGCCAAGCTGCATGCCGATGCCATTTGCTCCAGTGCCTGCTCAGGCTTTAGTCCGGTGAAGGCAAATGCCTCCTCTTCGTTGGCAAAGAGTATGTCGACATACTCTCGTACAATGCGTTGCAGGAATTCAAGGTTTTGCTCCACAACATTGTAGCTTGCCAGGTCTATGGCTGTCTGCATTCCGCAAGCTTTTGCTGTTTTGAAAATGGATTCAATCAGCTCGTGGTTTTGCACAAGATAGCCCTCTACATAAACCAGATTGTATCCTTTCATCATAGATACTGAAACTTCGTGGCCCTCCATCTCTATGGCGGCTCCTAGATAAGTAGCCATAGTTCGCTCAGAATCGGGACTCACCAGGGCCATCACCCGGCCTGTATTTTCTTTCCCATGCGGTAAAAAAGTATCGATGCCATATTGGTGAAGCTCTTCACCGAATCGCTGCCCCAATTCATCCTTTCCTATCTTTCCTGCAAAGGCGCATTTCCCGCCCAAACTAGCAAACGTATGAATTGTATTGGCAGCCGACCCACCAGCGGTTATTTCTTTTGGGAAATTGGCCGTTGCTTGGTATATTGCCGAGGAAAGACTCTGGTCGACCAGCGTCATACTGCCCCTTGGTAAATCGAATCGTTGCAGAAGGGTGTCGTCGGGCAGAGGTATCATGATGTCCATCAAGGCATTCCCGAAGCCCAGAATATTCAATTGAGGGGTGTTTTTACTTATGAGCATGAGCTAGAATTGTTATAAAGTCGCAAAGGTATAAGAAAGTTTAATTCCTCCCATATCAACCAAATCCAGTTCCGTGTAAGGCAAAAATATTTTTCCACTGGATTTAAACCTATAAAGTTTATTTTGGTCTAAATATTTATCAAACAACACTTTAAAACTTAGTTATGGTAAAAATTGCGCTTCTTAAAAGGTTTTTTACTGGCACAATTGCTCTTTTTATGTTTGCAGTAGGACTTTCGGCACAGCCATTGGCCGAATCCAGTTGGCCACAATGGCGGGGGCCCCTTCATACCGGATCGGCCAAGTATGGCAATCCTCCTGTAGATTTCAAGACCGATGGTCATTTAAAATGGAGGATTGAGATACCCGGACGGGGGCATTCAACGCCTGTGGTGTGGGGAGATAAAATAGTGGTGCTTACGGCAGTGGCTACCGATGAGAAACCAAATAGCGGAGCATCGGCTACCGGAAATTCAATGGCTCCCAGTGTTGCAGAAACACTTCTCGAATACCGGGTGTTGCTAATCGATCGCAATACGGGGAGCGTGCTATGGGACCGCAGTGTTGCCCGTGAACTACCGCACGAGGGAACCCACGAACTTGGAAGCTGGGCCTCGAATTCTCCTGCGACCGATGGGGAACATATTTTCGCTTACTTCGGATCGCGTGGGTTATACTGCCTCGATTTCGAGGGCAACGTTGTTTGGCAAAAACGCTTCGGGCAGTCACAAAAACATATGAGTTTTGGCGAGGGCGACTCTCCCTTTTTATATGGCGACCGGATTTTTGTATTGTGGGATCATCAGGGGGAATCATTTATTGTAGCCCTTGATAAAAGAACGGGTGAAGAGCTTTGGCGGGCCGACCGCGATGAGATAACCTCTTGGTCGTCGCCCCTCGTTGTGGAGGTTAACGGTAGGTTACAGGTGGTAACCAATGCTCCCAACCAAGTGCGCAGTTACGACTTCGAAACAGGGGAGGTGGTATGGTTCAGTACTGGGATGACCCGGAATGTAATTCCAAATCCGCTGTATGCCAACGGAATTCTATATGTTATGAGCGGATTCAGAGGGAGCGCACTTCAAGCCATTGATATTGCAAAAGCCAAGGGCGATATCACAGGGTCTAATGCCATTCTCTGGACCTACAACCAAGATACCCCCTATACGCCCAATCCGGTACTACTCGATAATAAACTCTACTTTTTGCGCGTTAACAATGGATTCCTGACCTGTCTGGATGCCAAAACCGGGGAAGTCTACTATTCTAAAGAGAACATACCCGGCATTAGTACGCTTTTTTCTTCGCCAACTGGGGTAGCCGACCGAATATATATTGCAGCAAAAGGTGCAGTAACCGTAATCAAAGCCTCACAAACATTTGAGGTGTTGGCTACCAATCCAATCGACGACGACTTTCACGCCTCTCCCGTTGTGGTTGGTAATGAGATAATTCTTCGAGGATTTGACGCGCTTTATAACTTCTCCCGTTAGGTGAGATTTTTTGTTATCACAATCTAAAAATTTGAAAGTCCAAGGAAGTGACTTGTGTCACTCAATTATTTCTTTGCAAAATTCAGATTCTTAGGTATATAGTAGACGAGAAATCTCAGGAATGTTATTTGATGTAAGCAGTTTACGGAATTTTTGACCAAATAGGCTAAAAAAATCGAAACACGGATTAATCCTTTTATGGATATCAGAGTCCAATAGCTTAGAGATGTTGATCTCTTCATAAGTTTGTTTAGTTTGGTTAAAAGGTGCTACCTGCTCAGGTGGCACCTTTTTTTACTAGCTCACCACTATGTCTGGTGCATTTGCCAGCAGGTAGGCTTCAGCTTCGATCGACCACAGACCTTTGGTTTTGGATACAATGGCTGCCAGTTCTCCAAACAGTGGGTCTGTCTTCCCTGCCATTTCAAAATCTGCAATGGCCGTAAGCGTCAATTCCTTGTGGGTGTATATTAGCTTCTTCCCTCCGGGTATTGAAGGTAAATTGAGGGTTGTGTCTATAACTGCATTCAACCCCCCGATGTGGGTAATGAGTCCTGCCGGATCGAGTCCTTTGGCCATTATATCGAGTGCTTCCACCATATCGTCGTTGTTGCCTCCCGAAGTACCCACAACGTGGGTAGAACCATAGTGGACGTTGTAAAAATTCATCCTTGCCGAGAAGGTTGGATCTGAGGGGCCAGCAAAAAAATTGAGGCAGCCGTCGTTGGCAAGTATAGCATCGGCTTGTTCAATAACTGCCGGAACTGGAGCAAAAACAAAAACATCATCGAACCCTTCCCCTTCCGATAGTGCTTTTAAGTTTTCGACGGCGTTGTTCCCTCCTTCTGTGTTAAGGTATATCAATTCTATGCCGCGCTTTGCTGCCCATGTGGGTGGGAAGATGGCTGCAGCCCTATCAAGCCGTGACTGATCAATATCGGTTACCACCAGCAACGAGGGTTTTCGATCGGCCCTGTTTACTACGAAGTTAATTGCTGCCAGTCCCATTGGACCAACCCCTGCAAGTATGGCCATCTTGCCTCCATCAACAATTTCCATTTGATGTTGGTATGAGCCTGGCTTGGTATGGTAGTTGGCATGCATGGCCCCAATCACACACGAGAGTGGCTCTGCCAGAGAGGCGGGGTAGAATCCTTCACCATCATAAACCAACAAACAATCCTGTACCAGTACATCTTTTGGAATAATGACGTAGGTGGCATCTCCTCCTATGTAGGGATAGCTGTACCCGGGAGCGCTAAGCACGCCCACCGGTCCGTTCGGATAGTATATGGCTGGCTGGATGGAGTACTTCTGACCCGCACTGAATTTGTGTTGCCAGTTGGCACCAACTTCGACAATTTCGCCACTGAATTCATGTCCGATGATGATGGGATTTTCTGAAATACTCGACGGTATTCGTTTGTGGTCACTTCCCTGATGAGCGGCCTTGTACGACGACATACAGATGCTGTCGGAGACTACCTTGGCGAGGATCTCATCGTCGGTAATTCTGGGTAGCTCGAAGGTTTCGAGCCTCAAGTCCTCTTTTCCGTATAGTCTTACTGCGGTAGTCTTCATGTCAATAAAGCTTTAAAATTGATTCAAAAGGGGATAAACTGGTAATGCTACCTAAGCATTTCCTGTCCTCCCGTTACCGGAATTGCCTGTCCGGTTTCATACTCCTGGTCTATAGCATATAAGATGGCCTTCACTACATCGCCGGGGGTACAGCCTCTGCCGGCGGGTACCTGAGCCTCGTAGTATTTGCGCACATCCTCGAGGTTGGTGGCTCCCGGAATCTTTTCTGCCTTCAGGTATTGCACAAAAAGGCCCTTTTCGGGATCAGACCATAATGGTCCGTCGAAGAAATTCCCGGGGCAGATGGCGTTTACCTTAATATTGAAAGGCATTAACTCGAGTGCGAAGGATTGGGTAAGGCCTATTCCTCCGAATTTTCCTCCCGCATAAGCGAAATTTTTCCGGCTACCTTTTAGACCCGACTTGCTGTTAATCTGAAGAATATCCATAAAGTATCCGGGTCGATGTTGATGCTGGATCTGCATTACAGCCGAAACATATTTTGTTCCGTAAAATAATGCATTGTAGTTAACCCTTGTCATGAGATCGAAGGTTTCAGGAGTCATCTCTTCCAATCCACCTGCAATAAGAATACCTGCATTTGATACATATACATCGATTCCGCCAAAGTGCCTTACTGCCGCTTCGACCATGCTTTTCACCGATTGCGGATCTCCCACATCGGTGATCACATATACTGACTTATTGGGTTTCCCCTCATCGTTGAGGCGGTTTGCCAAAGCTTCACCTTTCTCTTTGTTCAAATCGGCCACTACTATGTTGGCCCCCTCTTTGAATAGTGCCTCAGCTATTCCGGCTCCAAACCCCTGGGCGCCGCCGGTGATGAGCACTATTTTTCCACCAACCCTTCCGGTGGAGCGGCTACCTGTCGATACCTTCTTTCGGTAGTTTTCAACTTCCCATTGCTCAATGAAGTCAATCTGTTCTGGGGTCATCGGGTGGGGGCCGCCAAAACTATGGCTAAGGGCTGCAATCTGCATAAAATCCATAACCAGATCTTGCAGATAGTCAAGTGCTTGTGCTGTATCATCAATGGCAATCACCCCTTCTCCTTGTATAAAAATCAACTTCGGAAAAATCCCCCTTTTCTGCCGATAATTGTGCAGTTCCTTTTCTAGCAAAGCGACCAAGGTATCGGTGTTCTCAAATTGGGGTAGGTAGAGATATTCCGACTGACAGTAAACCATCTGGTCGGGGGTGAATGGGAGGGCTATTGCTTTAAAATCGGTTTTACGCTCAACGAAATTTAGCAGCAATGAATTGTTGAATGCCCTTGCCAGTTTCACACCTTTGTCAGAAAGCAGCATCCTGATGGCAGGTAGTGCCTGAATCAACTTCTCGGATACCGGCATTGGCTGGATGGAGGGTATGGTTATCAGTCGGGGAGTTATGGTGGCCTCAATTCCTGAGTATAGTCCCTCAATTTCGGCAGTGGTATTGGCTGCTACAAAAACTCCATGGTTCTGAATGAATACCACCTGCGGGTCGCGCCCATACTTCGTTCGGTAGGCGAGAATCTCACTTTCAATAATCTTAAACAATACAAACCCAGGATCTGAATAGGGGATGTACAATGCATTCTCCCCGAACAGTTCTCTGGTGGTCTTTTCAGCCTCTTTGCTGCACAACACGGCATTTACAAGTGTTGGATGTGTATGCACTACAAAGGCATACTCAAATAGGTTGTGAAGGGAGGTTTCGACGGAAGGCCTTAGGGGCGACGAAGGGTTGGTTTTACATGAGAGCAAGCTGTTTTTTACTTCCTCCTCCCTCTGTGTGGGGTCTTCTGAGAAACTCATCGCCGATAGCTGGTCGAGTTTCTTCCTGTCCATAATGCAAAACCCTTCGGTTGTTATGGTTGCCAAACTAACGCCACTGGCTTTGATGTACAAATGGTCTGCATCTTTCCAAGAGGTATTTCCGCCACCAGCGATTACATACTTTTTTTGTTGGCCAAACGACTGCGATATTGCGGTCAGCTCCTGTATTGCTTTACTCATGTTTACTGGGTTGTAAATTGATGTATAACTTGCCGACCAATAGCCTCCAAATTTGCAAGATGCTCTTTAGATGGCATGGTTTCTATCGGGAATCCGGGTTGGCCTCTTGAAGTAAGGTATTGGTGGGCAGCGATAATAGCAGCACCTCTTGCATTTTCTGCAAGCAAAGCTTCATCGAGGGGGAACTTGCCCCTGCAAGAAACGGTAAGATCTTCGAGAAGGGGTGTATTGTGCTCAGTGCCAAAAGTGATAACGAAATTGTGGTTCGAAAAAAAGTGAACAAACCGTTTTACTGCTTCGAAATCGTTTCGGCCAGGAATGAGTTCCACCATAAATATATTTTTCTCCACCAGAGAATTGGCCATGCTTTCAAAATTGGATTCAAAGTCGGTATAGTTTCCTTTGCTGTCGTCGAGAAGTACGGGATAGCAAGGTATCCCTCCGGCATCGATGATCAGTGTCGTTACCTCACCGAGGTTGAGGAAAGCCTGTTCATCTTCGGCAACATAAGCCGGCCCTCCAGCTTTCAATAGGCGGTTGCGAATTTCGTTCTCGAGCAAGGCATGGTCGCTTGTATCACTGTCTGGTGTTTTACCTGCGAAGAGTTTGGTGTATAACTTTGTCTTGTCTGTAGGGTTCCCGGCCAAGGTCTCCACTTCATATCTGATCGCTGTAGCGATATGTCTTTCCCTCAGCAGATTTCGCGCCAGAGCTGTTTTTATTGCGATGGCATCTAAAAGGATGTCTATTCCCGATTTGGCCAAATGTTGGTTGAGTTTTTCCACCATTGCGAAAGTTTGCAGGTTGCTTTCCTGCTGCACACGTCCCAAGATGGCAGCCGATGCTGGACCCATGGATGCCGGATACCGCAATCCTTTGCCGCTTAAATAGGTGCGACCCGGATTCTGAGGGTCATTGATACGAATGTTGGCTTGTTGCTCTACTTTCTGAAGCGCCATAAATTCGATGTTGAATAGCGGGAATATGTGGTACTTCTGAGCCAGTCCGGCAAATTCGGAGTAGCCATCGGTGGTGTAAAAATCGTTGATCCCCAGTACGGTTATGCCCTCATTGTGGGCCATAACGAAAGGTTGCTCAATATCTTTGAATGCGCTGTAAGAGTGTGGCGTATGGATATGGGCATTGACCTTTGGCTGGGGACCTGCGTCATTGTTATTGGTAGCTGTTAGTTCAAAGTTGTAGAGGTTCATGTTTAAATTTTGTGGTTTAAACTTTGCAAAATTACCATTTTGGCGCAAATGAGGGTATTGTTTTTTTGAAGAAACCACCGCCTATCACGAGCAAAAAATAAAATGCAAGATGTTGAATGTATGATATTTGTGATAAAATTACTGGTTCTGAACAAGCTGGTTTGTTGTTTTTTGGGGATGTTAAAAATGTCTGAGGGGGTGCTTTCAAACGAATAATCTTTAATTTCGCGTACTGAAGCATCCTTCTTCTCCTGGGTTGGAAAAAAAGGAAAATTTGAATTGAACCGTATGGTTAAAAACTCATTCATACAAATGCCCATCCGTTGCATCTTTTTCTTGCTTATCATTACGGTACTGGCTGGCAAAAGCACTTATGCTCTTTCGGACACACTTCAGATCTACACCCCATCCCTTGAGCTTTTTACCGATACCCTCGACATTGGTCCTGACTTTTTCATTACCGACAATGATCAGATTTCGGCAGAGGGGGAGTTGCCGGCTTTCGCCGAAATGTTGAATCAGTTTGTAGTCCCCTTCCGTGGTCCTGTCGTAAGTAAGTTTGGAATGCGGCGCGGACGCATGCACACCGGAACCGATATTAAGCTGGCTTTGGGCGATACAGTTGTGGCGGCCTACCATGGTGTTGTGAGCCGTTCTCAGACCTATTACGCTTATGGCAAGTTGGTAATTATTGATCATCCGTATGGATTGCAATCCTATTATGCCCATCTTTCCGATTTGCTGGTTAAAGTGGGTGATACCATAGCTGTTGGACAAACCATCGGAATTGGTGGTCGAACAGGAAGAGCAACGGGAACCCATCTCCATTTCGAAATCCGGGAAAATGGGAAGGCCTACAACCCTGAGCTTATTTTTGATTTTGAACAGAACCTTGTTAAGTCGGACATTGAGGGTAAGGAGATGATAGCCGAGCTGGTGAAAAAACCCTTGGCCGGAGTCAAATATGTTCGAGACATGGATGGTACCCCAGACAACTATAAAGTGCGCTCGGGCGATACCTTGTCGGCAATTGCTCGTCAGTTTCAGGTTACCGTTAATGAACTTTGCGAGCTCAACAACCTCACCACCCGTTCGATACTGCGCATTGGGATGGTGATAAGAATCTATTAAATACCTTGGGCATTCCATTCCAATTGCTTTGATTCGCTCCAGTCGTTTGAAGGGGTATATCCTTCGAGTGGCAATATTCGGGCATGAACCGCGTCGAGAAACCACGAGGATTGTGGAAAGAAATACTCCTCGAGCTCATAGGCGGGTGTAATCCAATTTCTTGAACCCAATACTACCGGCGGTGCATCCAACAGGTCAAATGCCAGCTCTGTTATGGTCGACGCCAATTCACGTAAAAAGGAGCCTCTGGCCGATGCATCTCCGGCGATTACGATTTTGCCTGTCTTTCGAATAGAATCGATTACAAGTTTGTAGTTGAAGGGTACCAGCGATCGAGCATCAATTACTTCGGCCGATAATCCAAATTCGTTTTCAAGTCTTTCCGCTGCTTCGATGGCCCTGTAGAGGGTGGCCCCAACAGTAAGGAAGGTGATGTCGCTCCCGGGTCGTTTTATGTCGGGTTCGCCCAAAGGAATTTCGTAATAACCTAACGGAACACCCTCTTTGTGAAACATCTCTCCGATATCGTAAAGCCGCTGGCTTTCGAAAAAAACTACCGGATCGGTACCCTGAAGTGCGGCATTCATGAGCCCTTTTGCATCGTAGGGGGTTGCTGGAAATACCACTTTCAATCCGGGAATATGGGTAACCAATGCCGACCAATCTTGCGAATGCTGAGCCCCATATTTTGATCCGATGGATACCCGCAACACAACCGGCATTTTGATTACGTTGCCACTCATTGCCTGCCATTTGGGCAACTGATTGAACACCTCGTCGCCCGCTCTCCCCAGAAAATCGGCATACATGATTTCGGGGATTACTCTGCCTCCGCACATTGCATACCCTATGGCTGTGCCAACTATGGCGCCTTCGGCAATGGGGGAATTAAATAGCCTGTGATAGGGTAGCGCCTCGGTTAATCCGCGGTATACAGCAAAAGCCCCACCCCAGTCACGGTTTTCTTCTCCATAGGCAATCAGGGTAGGATCTTTGTAAAATCGATCGATGATGGCCTCGAAAATACCATCGCGCAATACGTAGTTTTTGATTTTAGAATGGGGTTTGCCATTTTTGTCAAATGCATACCGCTCTTTTGTTTCGAGTTGTTTTACCCGTGGATTTTCGTTTTGGGGATGGTTCGTGTCGGGTAGGCGCTCTTCCATCTGGTCGATGCTCTGGTTCGAAAACATCATTTCACCAATTCTATTGGGCCACGATGTAAGGTTCATGTAGGGCGATATCTCTGGATCGATGGCCAGTTTTAGGGTTCTGGTCATCTCTTCGACAATCTCATCCCTCAGGCGGTCGAGAACATCCTCGGTTGCAACCCCTGTTTGAATTAACTGCTCCTTAAACCAGCTGATGGAGTCGACAGCTTCCCATGCTTCCACCTCCTCTTTAGAGCGGTAGGAGGAGGCATCTGAGGGAGAGTGGCCGCTGTAACGGTATGTGAGAACATCAAGAAGTACCGGACCTCGCCCCTCATTCAGAAGTGCACGTTTTCTGCGGTAGGCATCGATTACAGCCAGTGGATTGTATCCATCTACCCTCTCGGCATGCATCTGATCGGGGTTAACTCCGGCACCCAAACGGGCAGCGATGCCGTATCCCATGGTTTCACCACTGGTTTGGCCACCCATACCGTATTGATTGTTCATGATGTTGATAATGAGCGGCAGGCCTCCCTTGTGGGCATCATCCCACAACTGCGAAAACTGGTCCATTGTGGCAAAGGAGATGCCTTCCCACACCGGCCCACAAGCCATTGATGCATCGCCAATGTTTGCAACTACAATACCTGGTTTAAGGTTTACCTTTTTAAACAGCGCTGCTCCAACGGCAATGTCGCCCGATCCCCCAACTATAGCATTGTTAGGATAAACCCCGAATGGGGTGAAAAATGCGTGCATCGAGCCGCCCAAGCCGCGATTAAAGCCGGTTTCCCGGGCAAAAATCTCCGACAGCGTGCCGTATAGAAGAAATTTTATGGCCAATTCCCTCACGCCTTCTTGATGCGTTGCTAATACCGGCGCCAAAGTGGCTCCCTGAAAATGGCTCTCCATTACCTGCATCAGATTGGTTTCGTCCATTTGCTGAATGGCCGACAACCCTTTGGCCAGAATTTCACCATGACTTCTATGCGATCCAAAAATGAAATCGTTCGCCGATAGTGTATATGCCATTCCCACGGCTGCAGCTTCCTGTCCAATCGAAAGGTGGGCCGGACCGGGATGGTTGTATTCTACACCCTGATAAACTCCCCTTATTTTAATAAGATTGAGCATGGTTTCGAACTCTCTAATGATGACCATATCCCGATAAATCCGGATAAGCTCTTCATCAGTAAAGTTTTGCCGTTCCTCTGAAAAACTTTTGTCGTACTGGTTGATTGGAATAGGGCTGAAGGTGATTTTGTCCGCTTTTCGGACCTCCGCAGGATGTATAAACTGTGACTTTGGCATGGCTAAAGGATATTCAGTTGTGAAAAACGTTTTAATAGAATGGGTTAAATTCCGGTGGTTAGCTGCTCTATCTCGTGAACTACCGCCGCAAGGAATCGCGAAGCCTCACCTCCGTCGAGTGCCCGGTGGTCGTAAGTAAGCGACAGACCAATGTGGGGAATAAAAGCAATGGTCCCATCTCCCAAATCTTTTGGTTTGGTTGAAATCGCACACACGCCCAGAATGGCAGTTTGTGGGAGGTTGAGCACTGGCGTAAACATCTCAATGCCATAGTTGCCCAGATTGGATACGGTAAACGAAGCGGCTTCCGGGTTCAGCAGGTCGGGCGAAATGTTGCCTTTCCGGCATTGCTGGGCGAGTTGACTGATCTCATGCGACACCCCTGCCAGCGAATAGTTGTCGGCATGTCTGAGTGTCGGTACCATAAGCCCCCGTTCGGTATCTACTGCCAACCCAAGATGCACCTTGCGAT
>CAYGIQ010000022.1:0-4477 GCA_964349885.1 uncultured Prolixibacteraceae bacterium
GGCCATTAACATACTTCGAAACAGGTTCCATGCAAACCGGAGGTAGGCAAAGCCGGGTTTTCTGGGAAAGCCCATTACAGGCAAACCTTTTATGGGAAAACCTGCTGCGGGCACCCTCTCCATTTCCATTCTTCCGGTAGCCCCAACAAACAAGATATCGGCGTCGGGGAAGCGTCGCTTAAGTTCGCCCGCAATCGACAGGGCCGGAAAAATATGCCCGCCTGTGCCGCCGCCGCTTATGATGATTTTGTAGGGTTCCATCTATTTCAGTTCTTCATCTTCGTCGGGGAGCGTAACCTGCACAGCCGTCTCCACCGCTTTGTTGTCTTTTTGGTTTTGGTAACTTACACTAAGAATACAGCCAAAAGCAATGGCTGTAAATATATTGGAGGTTCCACCCATGCTTACCCAGGGCAACGGCTGTCCGGTTACTGGAAAAATCCCAGCCGATACGCCAATGTTGATCATCGCCTGATAGACCAGCATCAGGGTTAGTCCGGCTACCAGAAATGCCGGAAAGGTTCGGTTCGATCGACGAACAATGGCGATGCCTCGATAGAACAGTATCAGATACAACATCAGCACCGAGGCGCCTCCTACAATCAGTCCATACTCTTCGATGATGATGGCATAGATAAAATCGTTGTAGGCCGCTGCCATATAGTTGGCCACGTCGGTATTTCCGGGTCCTTTGCCCAAGAATCCACCTTCATAAATGGCGAGTTTTGCGTAATCGGCCTGGGTTATTCCCCGGCCTGAGGCAGGGTCTCCGTGAATGAACCGTTCCATCCGCGCCTGCGCTGTGGGAAACCGGTTAGAGATCGCTCCCATTTTATCCCCGAAATAATAGATCAGCAACAGCATACTTATACCGGCCGATACAACCAATAGCAGATAACGTATGGGAACTCTGCCAACGAAAAGCATCGAAAGGATGGTAGCAAAAAGCAGCATTGCGGTCGACACGTTAGAGAAGGCGATAAGTGCTGTAACCAAAGCGGTTGCGGTCATTATATACCAGAAGGCACGTATCCGGTCGTTGGCGGTTGCCTGTCCAATGCCCAAAATTTTTGCAGCGTACATCACCAAAGCGAGTTTGGCTACCTCTGCCGGTTGAAATGAGAGGGGACCCAACGCTATGGTACGGCCGGTTCCCCTGATGAAGCCGGCGAGTTTCATGGCTATGGCTAGCATTAGCAAACCTATGCTCAGCAGCAGTAGGAATTTCGAAAGTCGCGAGTAAGCCTTTACCGGGATTACATTCACCATAAATATCATGATGAGGAATCCCACAATGAGAAATGTAGCGTGCCTGATGAGGTAGGTAAATATGCCGGCATCGCGACCGGAAACCAACCGGCCGGTGGAGCTGTAAACGATCAGCAGCGACAGCAGCGATAGAAACAGCAGGATAGTCCAGATGATGCTATCGCCTTTGATCATATTTTTAACCCGATAGGCCATATCTTACAGATTGCGCACTTGCTGACGGAACTGAACTCCGCGGTCTTCATAATTTTCAAAAAGGTCGAAACTGGCGCATGCAGGCGAAAGCAGCACGGTATCGCCATTGCGGGCCAGGTAGTAAGCCGACTTAACCGCCTCTGCCATGTTTTTGGCATCAACAATATTGTCGACCATGCCTTCAAAGGCCTGATGTAGCTTGGAGTTATCGGTTCCGAGGCAGACCATGGCTTTTACCTTGCTGGCTACCAGTTCTTTAAGCATGCCATAGTCGTTTCCTTTGTCGACACCCCCGGCAATCCAGACAACAGGGGTGGTCATGCTTTCGAGTGCGTACCAGGTAGAGTTCACATTGGTGGCCTTCGAGTCGTTGATAAACTCAATGCCATGCACCTTTAGGAACCGCTCCAGACGATGTTCCACGCCCTGAAAATCGCTCAGCACTTCGCGGATCCGCTCGTTGCGGATTTCCAGAACCATACCCGAGACTGCGGCGGCCATGGAGTTGTAGGTGTTGTGCTTGCCCTGCAGGGCCAGATCCAGAATAGACATATTGAAATGTTTTTCGTTTATAGCTATGGTCAGGTTGTTGTCGGTAACCGAAGCACCGTTAGAGGAGAGGGGGTGGAGTGAAAAGGGAATTTTTTGAGCTGTCACGGTGCGATTTTTCAGTTCGTCGGCAATAACAGGGTCGTCGGCGCAATAGATGAAATGGTCGAGCGGTGTCTGGTTTTGCAAAATGCGGAACTTGGAATCTACATAGCGTTCCATTTTATAGTCGTAACGGTCGAGATGATCGGGCGTAATGTTCATTAGCACTGCGATGTCGGCTTTAAAGCTGTACATATCGTCGAGCTGAAAGCTGCTGATTTCGAGTACATAGTAATCGTATTGATTTTCAGCAACCTGCCAAGCAAAGCTTTTCCCAACATTGCCTGCCAGCCCTACGTTCAGACCGGCACGTTTCAGCAGCTCATAGGTAAGCAGTGTTGTGGTGGTCTTTCCATTGCTGCCGGTAATGCAGATCTTTTTAGCATGTGTGTAGCGGCCCGCAAACTCAATTTCTGAGATTACCGGAACATTATTGGCTTTTAGTTCTTCGATCAGGGGAGCTTTTTCGGGGATCCCCGGACTTTTAACTACCAGGTCGGCCGTTAGAATTTTTTCGGTGGAGTGGTGCTTCTCCTCCCATTCTATGTGACGGCTATCGAGCTCGGCACGGTAGTTTGGTTTAATAGTACCCAAATCGGATACCCATACAGCATAACCCTGTTTTTGCGCCAGAATGGCTGCGCCAACTCCGCTTTCGCCTGCACCTAATATGACTGCAAAGGGTTTCAAGGGTTATCGTATTTTTAGGGTTACAATGGTTAAAATGGCCAGGATAATACCTACAATCCAGAACCGGGTTACAATTTTGGCCTCAGGAATTCCTTTTTTCTGATAGTGATGGTGGATGGGGCTCATTAAAAAGATGCGACGACCCTCTCCATACTTTCGTTTGGTATATTTGAAATAGGCCACCTGCATTACCACACTAAGGTTTTCGATGAGAAAGATGCCCGACAACAGCGGGATGAGAATCTCTTTCCGGATTACTATGGAGAACACTGCCAGGATGCCCCCCAGGGCTAGGCTGCCGGTGTCGCCCATAAATACCTGCGCCGGATAAGAGTTGTACCAAAGAAATCCGACAGTTGCCCCTATGAATGCTGCCATGAATATGGTTAACTCGCCCACATAGGGGATATACATGATGTTAAGATAATTGGAGTAGATCACGTTTCCACTTACATAGGCCAAGATGCCCAAAGTGGCTCCGCTAATCGCCGAAGTCCCGGTAGCCAGACCGTCGAGTCCGTCGGTGAGGTTGGCAGCATTGGAGACCGCTGTTATAATGGTGATCACTGCAATGGCATAGACAATCCATCTGAGCCATGATGCGTGTTTGCCGGCAAAGGCTACAATCCAAGCATAATCAAATTCATTTTGTTTAAAGAACGGGATGGTGGTTTTGGTTGATTTTACCTCGCGGGTTACCACCCGGGTTGTCTGCTCTCCGGTTTCGGTATCCACTAGGATTTCACGAACATCGGCTCCTGCATGGTTTCTTACATTTTCGCGCACCACTACATCGTCGCTCACCATAAGGGCTATCACTACCATAATGCCTAGGCTAACCTGTCCCAGAATTTTGAACCAGCCAGCCAATCCTTTCTTATTTTTTTTGAACACCTTAATGTAGTCATCGGTAAAACCGATGAGGCCCATCCATACTGTAGTCAGGAGCATCAGCAGTATGTAGATATTGTTGAGCCTGGCAAATAGGAGGGTAGGGATTATGATGGCAGCAAGAATCAGAATGCCGCCCATGGTGGGGGTTCCTTTTTTCTGCATCTGGCCTTCAAGGCCCAGATCGCGTACTTCTTCGCCGATCTGTTTATGTTGCAGGTAGCGGATAAGCCGCATCCCAAAAACGGTGGTAATGATAAGGGAAAGAATAACCGCTCCCCCCGCCCTAAACGAGATGTATTGCAACATACCTATTCCGGGTATGGAGCTGTCTTTCAGTAATTCGTATAGGAAGTATATCATTTTTATTTACTTACATTAGGTTAAGGCAAAAAATTCGGTAAGCTGTTCCTTGTCGTCGAAGTGGTGTTTTACACCATGCACTTCTTGATAATTTTCGTGGCCTTTCCCAGCCACGAGAATAATATCGCCCGATGAAGCGAGGTTAACTGCTGTCTTGATGGCTTCGCGCCGATTGGTTATCGACATTACCTTATTTCGGATTTCGCTGTCGATTCCGGCTTCCATATCGCGAATTATGGTTTCGGGGTCTTCTGTACGCGGATTATCGGAGGTAAGGATGACCAAATCGCTGGCCATTGCAGCTTCCCTGGCCATCTCTGGTCGTTTGGATTTGTCGCGGTCGCCACCAGCCCCCACCACTGTAATTACCTTTTCGTTGCCGGTGCGGATTTCTGCAATAGCTCCCAATACATTTTTC
>CAYGIQ010000022.1:4487-4886 GCA_964349885.1 uncultured Prolixibacteraceae bacterium
AATCTACCGGTAACAGGCTGTAGTTCACTGATGATTTGCAATGCGTTTTCGGCAGATTGTCCCAACTCCAAAGCGCAACTGTAAACGGCCAGCAGGTTTGCTGCGTTAAACCGCCCAACAAACCTTGTCCATACCTCCTTGTTGTCGATTTGCAGGAGCATGCCGTCGAAGTGCGGTTCAAGCACTTTGCAACGGTAGTTGGCCATTGCTCGGGTTGAATAGGTTACTACCCGGGCGGCAGTATTCTGTGTCATTACCAAACCATTTTTATCGTCGATGTTGGTGACTGCAAATGCGGTTGCAGGCAGTTGGTCGAAGAAACCCTTCTTTGCCTTTAGATATTCGGCGAATGTTTTGTGGTAGTCGAGGTGGTCGTGGGTGAGGTTGGTAAATATGGCA
>CAYGIQ010000022.1:4896-27008 GCA_964349885.1 uncultured Prolixibacteraceae bacterium
GGCAATACGCTGCTGCACCACTGCATGGGAGCTAACCTCCATAAAGCAGTAATCGCAACCGGCATCGACCATGGCAGCGAGCAGTTCCTGAATCCTTAGAGCGTCGGGAGTTGTATGGGTGGCAGTTTCCACTTTGTCGGCAACGATGGTAGAGATGGTCGACAACAACCCCGCCTTGTATCCCATTCGCGTAAACAGATGGTACAATAGGGTAGCGATGCTGGTTTTTCCATTGGTGCCCGTAACACCGATGGTTTTAAGTTTCGAAGATGGGTTATCGTACCAAGCTGCTGCAAGATGTCCGAGGGTGGTGTCGGCATTGGGCACACGAACATACAACAGTCCTGGCAGAAGGGTATCGGGGAGCGTTTCGGCTACAATAACTGAAGCTCCCCTGTCGATGGCCATGGGAATAAAGTCGAGGCCGTTTGTTCGGGTTCCACGTTGGGCGACAAAGAGGCAGCCGGGCTCAACCTTTCGGGAGTCGAAGGCAATACCGGTAATTTCGATGCCGGTATCCCCAACGGTTTCGAGAATTCCCGTTGCCGGGGCTATGTCTGTCCACTTTTTCATACGTTTAGCCCAATATCAGGGTTATGGTTTGCCCGTGCTGGATTTTTCCACCAGGGGGTATCGATTGGTTTCTCACTCTTCCAACGCCACTGATGCGCACAAACAAACCTGCCTGCTCGAGTAGGTAAACGGCATCGGCCGGAGCCATTCCCCGCACATCAGGGATTTGGGTATTGTTAATCTCGACTGGTACGAGCGATATTCCGGTGGAGTCGCCATTGGCCTTTGCAACATATGCGTCCGGTTTTCGACCTCGGGTGTCGAGGTCGAATGCCCTGAGCACTTTAAGTATATCCTGTGTGCGTCCCGTTTTGATAGCGGGAACAGCGGCTGTCTGATGGTTGGTTTCGGGCAGGGATTCCCCCAATGTATAGATGGCGTGGACCTTTTCTGCCACCTCCTTGAATACTGGTCCTGCCACTACACCTCCATAAAATGCACCCTGCGGCTTGTTCACCACCACAATCATTGAGTAAACTGGATCTTGGGCCGGAAAATACCCAGCAAACGACGCCAAGTAGAGACCACGGGCATATCCTCCGGTACCTGAGGCGATTTGGGCGGTACCTGTTTTTCCGGCGGTCTTGAAATGTTGGCTTTGAATGGATCGGCCGGTGCCGGTTTCGCATACGGCAGCCAGCAGGCTTTGCGCCTTTCTGATGGTTTCGCGTGAGGCAATGGCCGGGTGGATAATTTCGGGTCTGAAGCGTTCGACGGCATCGCCGCGGTCCTGAATCTCCCTAACGAGCTGGGGTTTCATCATCTTTCCGTCGTTGGCTACGGCATTGTAGAAGGCCAAGGTTTGCAGCGGGGTCATTTTGGTTTCATATCCATACGACATCCAAGCCAGCGTGGTTCCCCACCAGTCTTTGTCGCCCGGATATTTGAAATAGGGAACCCCTTCGCCCTGCAGCTCAATACCCAACGGTTTGTTTACCCCCATAAAGTGGAGCTGATCGACAAAACGGCGGGGATTTTGCTCATAATGGGTCGTAATCATTTTGGCGAATCCTACATTGGAAGATTTCTCAAAAATGCCACGAACGGTCATTTCGCCATGTCCTCCATACTGGTAGTCGCTGTCGACGATGTTACGCCCCTTGTATTGCCAGACTCCCCGGCCGGTGTCGAATACATCGCTGGTATCGACCACTCCGTGCTCGAGTGCAACCATCAGAGAGATTAGTTTGAAGGTAGATCCCGGCTCGTAATTGCCGGCATGGCCGATGGCATAGTTGTATATTTCGTCGTAATATCCGGGCGACACCCTGCCTAGGTTGGCAATGGCTTTTATGGCACCGGTTTTTACCTCCATCAAGATAACCGTGCCCCATTCGGCGTTGCTCATTTTTAGCTGCCTTTCAAGTGCACTCTGGACGATATCCTGATACCTTACATCGATGTGGGTGAGGATATCCAAACCGTTGCTTGGCTCTATCTCAATTCGGTTCACCCAACGTCCGGAGAGGTTTTGACGGTATCCGACGCCCGGTTTTCCCTTGAGATGACTCTCGTATGCTGCTTCGAGGCCAGTGTTGCCTGCATATCCGTACTCACCACCCTGCGCACCCCGGTTGAGGGTGCCAATGGTACGGGCGGCCAGTTTGCCCATGGGCAGTACCCGCTGGTTTTCCTGTTCTATAATCCGACCACCTCCGTAGGTTCCCCTTCGCAGAATGGGAAAATTTTTGATTTGTTGCAGTTCGTTGTAGTCAATTTTTCGGGGGGTTAGCATAAATCCCCGGGACCCTTTTTTATAGGCCTCTTCGAGATTTTTACGGTATACAGAGGCTGGTTTGTCGCGGAACATAAGGGAAAGTCTCAAAGCCAAAGAATCTTTCTCGTTGCTGAAAACCCTTTTGACTCCGTCGGCCGCCAGATCGATGCGTACATAGTAGCCGGGAACCGAAGTCGCAATGATGTTTCCATCGTCTGACAGGATATTGCCCCTGTGGGCATCGATGGTTTTGGTGTTGTCGTTGAGCCAAACCGAAAGATTTTGCCAGCGTTCGTTGTTAAGCCTTTGCACCGATACGATGCTCCCCATTGCCAGAGCGGCAATGGCAAACATCATCACGTAGATGATGGCAAGGTTAAACGTTATTTTGTTCCGCGGACTCATTTTCTGGAGCGTAGTTTTTTTACTTCAATTTGTTGAGGTGCCCTGTTCGACTCTTCGAGGCCGAGCCCTGCTTCCTGTACTTTCTGCACCACCTCCGATGGTCGGCTCATGTTCATCAGCCTCACGGAGTTGGAAATCGATTGAGAGCGTAAACCGTCGATACTGTCCTGAAGGACCACAATCTGCTTGATGACCTTTTCTGAGCGATAACGGTTGGTAATCATTAAAAATCCAAGGAACACCAGAAAGATTATGAAGCGGAACTGACGCGTAACATGCTCGTCGGTGAGGATGGTTCCTTTGAGAAAGGAGCTCACTTTGGGCTTTTTTTTGGTACTACGTTCATTCGTGGTCTCCATGGTTTCCTATTTTTTGGCCGCTATTCTTAGCCGGGCGCTTCGCGACCGGGGATTTTCGTCGATTTCCTGCTGGGATGGGACAATCACCTTTCGATTGAGCAGCAGGAAGGGCGTTTCAACATTTCCATAGAAGTCTTTTTCGACCTTTCCCTCAAAGTTGCCCGATCTGAGAAAATTTTTCACCAGCCGGTCTTCAAGACTATGGTAGGTCATTATGACCAATCGGCCCCCCGGTTTAAGCATCTCGAAGGCACTTGCCAAGAACTCCCTGAGTGCCCCCAGTTCGTCGTTTACTTCAATGCGTAGGGCTTGAAAAACCTGGGCTAGGTATTTCTTTTCGGTTGCGCGGGGCACACAGCCCTTAATGGCTTCGAGGAGTTGGGTGGTAGTGCTAATTGGGGAGGCTGAGCGGGCGCCGATGATGTGGCGCACCAGATTTCGCGCATTGGGGATCTCCCCGTAGGTGCGAAATAGGTTCAGCAATGAGGCCTCTTCGTATTGGTTAACGACATCGGCGGCATTTATGCCTGCCTGCTGGTTCATCCGCATGTCGAGCGGGGTATCGAATCGAAAGGAGAAGCCTCTGTCGGCCTGATCGAAGTCGTGGGATGAAACCCCCAGATCGGCCAAGATACCATCGGCCTCTGATACGCCGTAGTGGTGCATGAAATTGCGCAGGTGTCTGAAATTGGCACGCACAAATATCAGCCGGTCATCGTCGAAACAATTGGCTGCTGCATCCTCGTCTTGGTCAAATCCATACAGACGACCGCTGGTGAGGTGCCGAACAATTTCGCGGGCATGCCCACCGCCTCCAAAGGTAGCGTCGATGTAAGTTCCTTTGGGGTCGATAAGTAAGCCTTCGATGCATTGGCTCAGCATTACAGGTATGTGGTAGGTGCTCATTCGTTGTTGCCGGCACCTCCAAGTCGATCCTTAAAGATATCCTTCAAAGGCCGCTGGGATGCTTTATTTTCGTTGTATTGTTTTTCGTCCCAAACCCTTATCGACTTCCCTTTGCCTAAGAATACCACATCGCGGCTAATGCCAGCGTACGATAGAAATTCATCCGGAATGTTGATGCGACCGTTGGGTGCAATGGCCACTGTGGTGAAATTTTCGTAAATGCCGGCCAACAGGTCATCGTCGGCCTCGTTAAATGGATTAAGTTGGCGTTCGATGCTTTCGAGATGCTGGTTCCAGTAGCGCTGGGGATAGATGTTTAGGCAGGTTTTGTAAATGTCCTTCTCCACCACAAGCAGTTCATCGGCCATATTTCCAAGGGCCTTTTTGTAGGCCGACGGGAATACAACCCTGCCCTTATCGTCGATCAGGGCACTATATTTGGCGGAAAACCGGATCATTAACAGCAATATTTTGAAAAGTAAAATTATAACATTTATTCCAAACTGTGACACTTTATTACATCTTATTCCACAGCGGTTTGAATGGAATAGGCCAGCAATCTGTTCATATATTGTTAATAAAATCAAACTGAAAATTATCAAATACTTATTAAAGTGTTGATAATTAGCGATTAGGTAATTTTGTGGATGTGAATTACCTTGGTGTTAATAACTCTTGTTGCATTGATTTACTGAGGGTTTAGGTGTCCGACTGGTTTACAATGGTAATTCCTTCATAGGGGTGCAACATAGCAGTTAGTGAGATGGGGTTTGGTATTGCGTTTACAGCTGTTTCAGTATATATTTGGTGGGTGGATTTTTCTTTATATGGGGCACCTTGCCAGCTTAAAAATGCGAATTGCCCACTTGGTTTTATAACGCATGTCGAATTCAATGCTATTTTTGTTGGCTATTTACCCAATGAGCCTTTAGTTATGGAGGAGCTACAAAACCAAAAGCCTTTTAAGCCTGTTGATGTCCAGGAGCTTATGATGGAGAAGAATCCATCGCTTGGCCAACTTATTCCGAGGTTTGTATACCGGATGATTCACAACATTATGCGGCTCGACTTCATGAACAACTTCATGGAAAAACATGGGCATCTCGAGGGTTCGGAGTTCGTGGATGCTGTGATACGGGAGTTTGAGGTTTCCTCCGAGGTTTTTGGTCTGGAGAACATACCTGTGAGCGGGAATTACATTTTTGTGAGCAACCACCCACTGGGGGGATTCGACTCGATACTGCTGATGTCGGTCGTGCACCGCAGACTGGGAGCTTTTAAATTTCTGGTCAATGATGTTTTGATGAAAATCCCCAACCTTAAATCGCTGTTTGTTCCGGTAAACAAGCATGGTGGAAACAGTCGCGAATCTGCTAGGATGCTTGCGTCAACCTACGAAGCAGGAGGGCAAATTCTGATTTTTCCTTCGGGATATGCCTCTCGGAAAATTAAGGGGAAGGTGGTCGATTTGCCTTGGCAAAAGCACTTTGTGGCCAAGGCGGTACAATACAAGCGCGACGTTATTCCCGTTTTTATATCGGGCCGCAATTCCAATCGGTTTTACCGGATAGCTGGCCTGCGCAAGTTGTTGGGAATTTCGTGGAACCTCGAGATGTTTTTGTTGCCCGATGAAACCTACCGGCATCGACGGAAAAAGGTTGCATTGTACTTTGGTACTCCCATCCCTTGGCAAACCTTCGATCGCTCGCGCAGTCACCTGGAATGGGCTTCGCAAGTGAGGGATCTGGTGTACGAATTCCCCAAAGCTGACTTTGATCATAAAAAATAGGGTGCCGTTTGACAATCGGGAAGTTTTATAACTATTTTTGCGGCTTGTTATGTCAATGCTGCTGTGTTGGTAAAGACACAACTAATAATTTAAGATGAGTTTTAACGAGATTCCGCAAAGGTGCTTACAGGTGGATTCTTCGCTAATTTAAGAAGAAAATGGTTAGGGTTAGCACTGGCCTTACAAGCAAGGAGTTGACAATAGAAAATTAAACTGCTGATAATACTGTATGGAAGAGCTTATTCCACCGGTGCCAAGGGAGGTCATCAGGGCAGAACTGACACCGGACAAGTTCATGCGGAAAACCAATAAGGGAGGAAACGATATTTACATCATCACGCACCTCAACGCTCCTGGGATTATGCAGGAGATTGGGAGGTTGCGCGAACTCTCTTTCCGCGAAGCCGGGGGTGGAACCGGAAAATCGGTCGATCTCGATGAACTCGACTTGCTTGATCAACCCTACCGTCAGTTGATTGTCTGGGATCCCGATGCAGAAGAGATCTTGGGTGGATACCGTTACATGCTTTGCGGTGAAGCCTCGCGCGACGAACATGGTCATTTAAACCTTGCTACTGCCCACCTATTCCGTTTTTCCGAAAAATTCTGCAAAGAGTATGTTCCCTTTACACTTGAACTTGGCCGGGCGTTTGTTCAACCCGATTATCAGTCGAGTAAGGCTGGAGCCAAAGCGCTTTTTGCCCTCGACAATCTCTGGGATGGACTGGGTGCCCTTACCGTTGATCACCCGGAAGTAAAATACTTCTTCGGAAAGGTTACTATGTACACCCATTTTCATACCGAAGCCCGAAATCTGATTCAATATTTTTTCTACAAATACTTTCGCGACGACGAAAATCTGGTTTATCCGATCGAACCGGTCCACTTTGACATTGATATCGCCAAAATGGAGGAACTGTTTGTTGGGGGTTCGTACAAGGATGATTATAAGATCTTATCGCAAAGTGTGCGCAACTATGGAGAAAATATTCCTCCCCTCTTTAATGCCTATATGAACCTCTCGCCTTCGATGAAGACTTTTGGCACAGCCTTTAACCGTGAATTTGGAGAAGTACTCGAGACCGGAATAATTCTAACGGTTAGCGATTTGTACGAAGCCAAGGTAGGTCGCCATATTGAAACCTACATCAAGGGTAAAGAGTCGGAATCGTGGCTTTTACCCGAATAGCTTGCGTCTCTCCTTGGAACGCCTTAGTAAGCTCGGCCTGATTTTCCTTCAATGTAGTTGATGAACGATGCGTTCACAACCTTATTCCCTCCGGGCGTTGGATAGTTACCGGTAAAATACCAGTCGCCTGTATCGTTTTTACAGGCAGCGTGAAGATTTTCGATACCTTGGAATACAATCTCTACCTCGGCAGCACAGTCGACAGGTGTTACCAACTTAGCAATACGCGCCGAAATCTCATCGGTAGTAAAGGGTTTATAGATTTCACGCACAAAGTTAACCACTTCCTCGTTGGGCAGATTTTCCTGATCTTTACATTTTTGGTACACCGATTGAATTACCTGCGCTTGTCCGGTTTCATGCAACAATTCAATAGCAGCATTAAAAGCTACAAATCCGTCGAGCCGCGTCATGTCAATACCGTAGCAGTCGGGGTACCTGATTTGCGGAGCCGATGAAACAATGATGATTTTTAGTGGTTTCAGTCGATCGAGGATTCTGATGATGCTATCCCTTAGGGTAGTTCCCCTTACGATAGAGTCGTCGATAATGACCAGCGTGTCGTGGTGGTTTTTTACAATCCCGTAGGTAACGTCATAAACGTGGGCAACCAGATCGTGGCGGCTGCCTTCGTCGGTGA
The DNA here is from genome assembly GCA_964349885.1 of uncultured Prolixibacteraceae bacterium. Classification (GTDB taxonomy): domain Bacteria; phylum Bacteroidota; class Bacteroidia; order Bacteroidales; family Prolixibacteraceae; genus UBA1413. The sequence continues at coordinate 12,475 of CAYGIQ010000022.1, forward strand.
TGAAGGTACGCAGTTTGGCATCTTTAATGGCAATCTTTTCCACGCGCGGCTCAACCGCTATGATATTGCGGATCTGTTCGTTGGTGAGCGACCCGTTGTATTTTCGGAGCTCCTCAATTTTCCACTCTACCAAATGGTTTCGAATACCCTCCACCATTCCGTAGAAGGCGGTTTCAGACGTATTGGGAATGTAAGAGAAAACGGTACTCTCGAAATCGTAATTGACCCTTTCTAGAATTGTCGGAGCCAAAAGCAGCCCCAACTTTTTGCGCTCTTGGTAAATGTCTTTGTCGGAACCCCTTGAGAAATAAATCCGTTCGAAAGAACAGGAGGTTCTCTGGTGTGGGACCCTGATCAACTCATTGCTGATACGGCCATCGTTTTTTATTACCAAAGCCTCACCCGGTTTAACCTCCTTTACAGTGTCGAAATGCACGTTCATTACTGTCTGAATGACCGGCCGTTCAGAGGCTACCACTACAATTTCGTCGTCGTGGTAGTAGAATGCAGGCCTGATTCCCCAAGGATCGCGCATTACGAAAGCATCGCCATGGCCAATCAGTCCGGCTATGGTGTAGCCCCCATCCCAATCTTTCGACGCTCGTTCGAGAATCTTCTGGATGTCGAGATTCTTTTCGATAAGCGGCGAGATTTCACGGTTGGAGTAACCCTCGTTTTTGTATTGTCTAAAATGATACTGGTTCTCCTCGTCGAGGAAGTGTCCCAGCTTTTCGAGCACCGTGATGGTATCGGTATAGGCAATGGGATGTTGCCCCAGATCTATCAGTTTGTGAAAAAGTTCGTTGGTATTGGTGAGATTGAAGTTTCCGGCCAGTGCTAGGTTGCGCGACTTCCAATTGTTTTGCCGCATAATGGGATGGGCATATTCAATGCTGTTCTGTCCAAAAGTACCATACCGAAGATGGCCCAGAAAAAGTTCCCCGGTAAAGGGGAGGTGGCTGTATATCCATTCGGGATCGGCGTTGGCAGGGTCTTCTTCGCGAGCTTTTTTCCACGCTTTTTTAACCTTCCCAAAAATATCACTGATGGGATTTTGGTTGACCGAACGGTATCGTTTGATGTACTCCTGTCCGGGGTCGAGATGGATTTTGATGTTCACCATGCCTGCACCATCCTGCCCTCGGTTGTGCTGTTTTTCCATGAGCAGGTAGAGTTTGTTGAGGCCATATTGCCAGGTGCCATATTTTTCCTGATAAAAGGAGAGGGGTTTGAGCAGTCGGATCAGCGCTATTCCGCATTCGTGTTTGATGGCGTCGCTCATGCAGGAGTTGGAATTAATGTAGGTTTGGAAATTCAATCAGATCTCGTACCACAAAGGCTTTTGGGAATTGGCTGCTCACCCGGTGCATCAGCTCCAACGCTTCGTTGCGGGTACGAAAATCTCCCAGCCTGACTTTGAAGTCGGGCGATACATAGAGCAAATAGACGTTCACTCCGGGATAATCGCGCAATACGCTGGTTCTGATTTGTTGTGCCTGCTGCCGGGCATTGAGTGCCGAGGAGAAGAAGATTTCGACCCTGAAACCGTTGACTCCACGTGTGGCTTCATTCTTGCGGATGTGCCACTCTACCATCTTTGCCAGTCCGGGATCCTGGGTTATCTGAAGCCGTTGTAAAATTTCGGGTGTCTGCGTCTGCTCTTCGGGAGTGGCCGGCCATTGTGCCGGGGTTTTCCCGAAAAGAAAAAGCAACGGTACCAAAAATATCAACCGCATCATGCAACTCTTTTTCAGCATTCCTTGTGGTTTCGTTTTACAGCAATGGCTTGCCTGAACGAATCACAAAATCCATGCAAATATACAATCATTAAATAAAACGAACCTCTTTTTGGTGCAGTTTCAGGCAGTGATTTAAGACAGGGTCTCTCATTGGACAAACAAAGATGCCCATCCACCCCCAAACCCATAGTCTACAGCCCTTTGTATGGCCTATTCATTTTGGCTCAGGCAGCTCTTGTCGTCCTTAATCCGCCTGGTAAAATGCTGCGCATGGCAGCAAATTGGCCATGTTTGAATTACCTTTGCACAAAAATATATACCATGGGAAAACTTGTCAACGAATTTGATGCATACCGCGAAAAGATGAACGAACGTATTCTGGCGGCCGACAATAAAGTAATGAAGCGGATTTACAGCCTCGACGCACTGACCTATCAAGATGGTGCTCTGTCGTCGAAAGTTAAGGAGATGTTAGGTCTGGCTACTTCTATGGTGCTTCGTTGCGACGACTGTATCAAATATCATTTGGGAAAATGTTATGAGCTGGGAGTAACCACCGAAGAGGTTTTCGAGATTTTTTCGGTCGCCAATCTGGTGGGTGGCACCATTGTGATACCGCATACCCGCAGGGCAGTGGAATATTGGGATGAGTTAACGGAGCTTGCCAATTAAGCAACCCCAAAGTGGTGCCTGCCTCACCGGTAGAGTATTTTGTTAAGGTATGGAATCAATGCCAGCTGAACAGCGATACAGTAGAGTTGGGTGCGGGTAACTCCATCTTGCGTGAGCAATCCCACTGCTCCTCCTTTCTGCTTGGAATTGATTTGCCCAAAGACTTTATCGTTGGCGTCTCCGAGTTCGTAACCCTCTTTGATTAGCCTGCATACATCGGGAGGCAGTTCAAATGCGGCTGTTCTTGCTTTCCCAATGCCTCCTTCCCATTCGATAACAACCCAGGCAAAAGCTTCGTACTGTCCATTCCGCTCCTGGATACCTCCTTCGATGCCAACCCTGAAATCGGCTCCACTTCCCTTAAGTGCTTTTGCTCTGTTGGCAGCGCCTGCCAGTGTTTCGGCATCGCTCATCGGCTGGTCGGCCACCCCCGAAGGTGCATCGAACGCTTCAATCTGCTGATGCGATATGCCTGCCCGTGAGAAGCCTTCCCTTACCGCGTCAATCTTTACCGGGTTGTGCGAGGCAATTGCGATTTTTATTGTTTGCAGCATACATTCGAATTCAACTTTACGGACCCCCTTTATAATTTTTCCGTTTTTGCGATCCCAAATTACCCATAATTTGGGAGACTGGTTAAAAAGCGTCGAAAGTTTGCGGTCATCAATGCCCTCCTTTCGATTTTCTGTCCGGCAAGTGAAGTGCGGTTATGATAGCATAGCGGCTCCTAATACTACAAGGCAGTATGATCTTATGATTTTTTGCGATGGAGGAACTTCATCAATATTGCTATTTTTGCCACACCATAATAACCCGTGCATGTATGTTTCTTTCAACTACCAGATCACGTTTCATTGTCCTCCTGATCTCCTGTCTATCTCTGCTTTCGTTGGGAGTTTTGGGCCAACAGATTCATCCTGCTCCCGAATTCAGGGGGGTTTGGGTCGCCACCGTCAACCATATCGACTGGCCATCGAAACCTGGATTGCCGACTGACAAGATAAAGGCCGAAGTTGTTCAATTGCTCAACCAGCAGCATCAACTGGGTATGAATACGGTCATTTTGCAAGTACGCCCTGCTGCCGATGCTTTTTATCCCTCCAGCATCGATCCGTGGTCGCGCTACCTTACCGGGGAGCCGGGTCAGGCTCCGGAGCCCTATTTCGATCCGCTTCAGTTTTGGATTGAGGAGTGCCATCGACGCGACATGGAGCTGCACGCATGGCTCAATCCGTATCGTCTGGCCCAATACTCAAGCGAACCGCTGGCCTCAAACCATATCGCTTTCAAGCACCCCGAATGGGTGGTGGAGTATGGGGGTAAACTCTATTTCGACCCCGGAGTACCAGCGGCTCGCGATTACCTAGTCCACGTGGTTGCGGAACTGGTGGGTCGTTACGATGTGGATGCCATTCACTTCGACGACTATTTTTATCCCTACCCTACGGCTGATCCATTCCCAGACAATGCATCTTTTTCACTCTATAACCGGGCTTTTTTTCCTGAAGCCAGGGCCGACTGGCGTCGCGAAAATGTGGATATACTGATTAAAATGCTCAACGAGACCATCAAGGAGATCAAACCATGGGTAAAATTTGGAATCAGCCCTTTTGGGGTTTGGCGCAACCGAAGCGCCGATCCGGAAGGCTCGGCCACGCGGGCGGGTGTTAGCAACTACGACGACCTCTATGCCGATATCCGCAAATGGCTTCGAGAAGGCTGGATTGACTATGTGCTCCCTCAACTCTATTGGGAAATAGGACATCCGGCAGCCGATTTTGCCACCCTCACTGAATGGTGGAACCAAAATGCATTTGGCCGTTCGCTCTATATCGGCCACTCTCCCTATAAGGTCGATCGATCTACTCCCAATGCAGCTTGGGGTAAACCGGGCGAGCTGCCCAAGCAAATCGATTTTCTCCGGCAGTTTCCAAATGTTTCGGGAAGCGCATTCTTCAGCAGCCGCCATTTTAACCGCGACTTGCTCGGATTTCAGGATTCGCTTATCCAACGGCTTTACAGCCTCCAAGCCTTGGTGCCTCCTATGCCTTGGTTGCAGCAGGGCGAATTACCGGTACCCGACAAGGTTACTGCAAAGCAGTCGAGGCTCGAATGGGATCCTTTAGAAACGCCTTTTCCTGGAGGCAAACCACAACGCTATGTTGTGCATCTCTATCCATCAAAACGAGCGGCTGAGTTGCGCGATGGTTTGCGAATGCGTTTTCTGGCTCAGGACCACTGGATTGAATTCACCCAGCGGCCGGGCCGACGACACACGTATTGGATAACCGTAACTGTGCTCGACCGACTCAACAACGAAGGGCAACCCTCTCGCCCGGTTAAAGTCAAACTTTAGCATATTTTACCTTTTCAGGTCGCCTCTGCCAAAGAACATTGTGCAATTTAAATACTACCTTTCCGTTATCGAATCAACGGCAATTACTGCGCAATGAACTACCTGACCAATTCCGAACTTAAACCATACGGATCTGTTGGCACATCATCGGCAAGGGCGAGGGCATTGGTGGCGCATCAGCGTGCCCAGTGGTCGGTTGCCTCGAATAACTATGCTTCATTGTCGCGCGTGGACACCCGCACTTTTCGCTTCGGTGGTACCACCATTCTCTGCCAGCACAATCCTGAGCGCATCCGTTCGTCTGATGCAAAAACCGACGGGGCTTCCATTGCTGCCCGTCCCTGTTTCTTGTGTGTAGATAATCGCCCTATAGAGCAAAGTGTCATTCCTTTTGGCAGGGGCTATGCTGTACTTTGCAATCCTTTCCCAATTTTTCCAGAGCACCTTACCCTGCCTTCGCATCTGCATAAAGATCAGCGCATATCTGGCAAAATCCCGGTATTTTTAAACGCATTGAAAGGTTTCAGTGATTTTGTTGTTTTTTATAACGGTCCGGCTACCGGAGCATCGGCCCCCGACCATTTTCATTTTCAGGCCGGAAGCAAGGGCGTGCTGCCTCTTGAGGGTGAACTTGAGCAGCTCCCTGGAGCAGTTACCCTCCCACTTTGCGAAACCGATGCCACCCAAATTTTCACGGCAGAGAATGCCCTTCGGCGAATGCTGGTATTTCGGGGAAGCAATCCCGCTGGACTGGCACGTACTCTAAGGCGTACCATCGGGTTACTGCCGAAGCCATCTCAGGGGAGCGAACCCATGCTGAACCTTTTGGGCTGGCACAATGCAAAGGGGTACACCGTTGTTCTCTTTCCCCGATCTGTTCAACGCCCATATCAATACTTCGCTACCGGCGACGATCGTTTGTTGGTAAGTCCCGCAACTGTCGAGTTGGGAGGTCTGGTGGTACTTCCCCGGAAGGAGGATTTCTTGAAAATTACCAACGAGGATTTGCGCTCCATTTTTGAACAGGTAACCCTGAATGGAGTTGATTTTACACAATTGACGCAAAGGATTTTATCATGGAAATAAAGAAGCAACCAATTCTGAATGTTGGCATCATGACCGGCAAGGCGATTACGTTTGTGCTCGAAACCAGCTACCGTTACAACAACAACATGCTGAGTCAAGGCACCTATACGGTTAAGATGAAGGGTTCTAAGTTTATTCTCGAGGGTCAGGAATTATTTGTAATTACAGAGGAGGAGATTGCCCTGATACCGGTTTTTCGCAGCAACTCTTTCTTGTTGAAGGGAGTAACCATAGGCATTGCCTTTCATTGGGAACAACTCGAAGATCAGAGGTTTACCGGAGGTTTACGCTTTGTGCAAGAGGGTAAGGAGATTCGAGTAATCAATACGGTACACCTCGAAGATTACCTTAAGAGTGTAATCTCGTCAGAAATGAGCGCCACCAGTTCTGGAGAATTGCTCAAGGCACATGCCGTTATTTCGCGGAGCTGGTTGCTTGCTCAGGTCGAAAAAATGCAGGGACTTGCGCTTGGGAGCGAAACCTACACCTCCAGCGACGTAAGCGAGGGGGAAGTGGTTCGCTGGTACGACCGCGAAGATCATGCTCGTTTTGAAGTATGTGCCGACGATCACTGTCAGCGCTACCATGGTATTACCAAGATTATTTCGGCCAAGGCTGCCGAGGCGGTCGACGATACTGCCGGGGAGGTGCTCATCTACGAAAACTCCATTTGTGATGCCCGATTCTCAAAATGTTGCGGAGGTATTTCCGAGAGTTTCGAAAACAATTGGGAGCCGTTGCCCAAACCTTATCTGATTGCGGTGGCCGACAAAGAGCCGCTGGGCAAGACTCCTGCGCTTGACTTGCGCGATGAGGCGGCTGCCGAAAAATGGATAAACTCGGCCCCCAATGCCTTTTGCAATACGAACGACCAGCATATCTTGTCGCAGGTTTTGCCTGATTTCGATCAGAAGACCACCGACTTTTTTCGCTGGCATGTGGAGTATAGTCAGGCTACCCTCCAAGAGCTAATTCATCGCAAATCAGGCATCGATTTTGGAGAAATACTAGCCCTTGAACCCTTAACCCGAGGTTTCTCGGGAAGGATTCTCAGACTCCGAATACGGGGGACTCTGAAAACCATGGTAGTGGGAAAGGAACTCGAGATTCGCAAATGGCTGTCGGAGAGCCACCTATACAGTTCGGCATTTACAGTGGAATATACCGGGTGGATGGATGAAATACCTCAAACCATTCGTCTCGTCGGCGCCGGTTGGGGGCATGGTACCGGACTGTGTCAGATTGGAGCAGCCGTTATGGGAGAAAAGGGATATGGGTACCGACAGATTCTTAGCCACTATTTTGTGGGTTCCGAGACCCAAAAGCTCTATTAAGCAATTCGGGAGTAGACCAATCTATTCTGCTGGTGAATCATCATAAGTCGTCAATCCACTTGAAATGGCCAGGTTCCTGCTGCAACTGTCGGCGCAGGTTTTCGGCTTCGACTTTTTTCCCGTTGGCCTTGCAGGCTTCGTAAAGCCTCACTTGAGCAAAGCTATACACCCAGTTGCATGCGTCGCGATTGAGCAACTGCAGAGCACGACGAAACGAAGACTCTGCTTCGACTTTGTTGCCACCAAAGGCAACAGGCCGGTAAAAGAGAGAATTTCCTTTTTCGAGATGGCCAAGGGCTTCATTTGGATTGGCTTTCAAGGCTGCTTCCCATGCTTCAACATTTCGTGGCCCAAGAAAGGGAGCCCGCAACGGAGAGAGCCCAATCCGGAAGCCTACCAAGGCTGCACTAACAGCCATCAAGCGGGCATCGTTTGGGCGCTGTTTCTGGTAAGCATTCAGTAAATTTTCGGTTTCATCGAGAAACTTGCGGGCCCTGCTGTTCTGCTTGCTGCCGAGGAGGTACCCCATAAAGCCATAGCGGGCCAGCAGTGCTTCCATCAGTTTTTCGTAGTCACCAAAAGACTGGGCTTCCATCTTTCGAATTTCGGGCTCCCAGTTTTCGATGTTCCCCAGTGCATATCCTTCACGAAAGAAGCATCCCGAATGCTGCCCTGTTGCCTTTAGCCCCGAAATAAGAAGAAAAAAGAGGAAGACGCCTACACCGAAATTTTTCGACCTTTCCATACCGATTCTTTTTTAAATCCCTGTCGGCTGTTTTTTAGAGCCAGCAGAAAAAGCGTTACCAGATGCAATGGGATTAACCCTATAACTTCCATGGGTTGCCGACTGGCAAGGGTTACAGCCAACCGGTTGAGTACGATCAATCCTAACCAGATGAACAATCCGTTCAATCCCCATACTGCCGTAAAAGCCAGCCATCCCATAAGTTGCAACAACCAATACCCCCACATAACCATTCGGCTACCTCCAAAGTAGTGATGTACGTTGCGCGAGAAACCCATAAGTGCCTCATCGTATCGTTGGTACATGCGGCAAAAAACATCGGCACCTCCCAACAGAGTTGACATCTTCCCGCCCGATTTTTTCACGAGTCGCGCTATGGCAATGTCCTCTGTAGAATGGTTGCGCACCATACTGTGCCAGCGATTCTGGCGGTAATGTGCGGCATCGAACAGCATAAACTGACCATTGGCTGCCGATAGACTGGGGAAGGACAGCCAACGGACCAGCGGCAGGGGTAAAAGATTAAGCAAAATGGCATTCATAATGGGCACCGAGAGCAACTCCCCAAAATGTTTCATAACCTGCGTGGGAAATATGGACAGCAGCACATATTTTTTACGCAGCATCTGGCAGGCAGCTTTAAAGACTGCATCGTTAGAGATTCTTACATCGGCATCCAAAAAGAGCAGTAGATCGCCAGAGGCCTTTGCGGCCAACTGATGGCATGCGAAATTTTTACCGAGCCATCCGGAAGGGAGGTCTTCTCCGGTGAAGTAATGAATTCGTGTAGATGTATCGGAAAATTGGCTCAGAATATCAGCTGTTCCGTCGGTCGAGTGGTCGTTGCAGACCCAAATCTCGAAGGGAGGATGTTTCAGGCTTTCAAGATCATTCAGCAGCAAGGGAAGTGTGCTGGCTTCATTTCGTGCAGGTATCAGTACCGAAACTTTTGGAGGGTTGTTGCAGATGGCCTGTTGTAATTCATTCTGCGAGAATAGATTGAACAGGGCTATCGCTGTGCGAAGGATGGTAATCCCAATTATACACCAGACAAGTATCATCATGGTGCTGTCCGGAAAAGGCTACAAACACCCAACTTACCTCCAAGAAAAGAGATGGGGGCAGGTTTTGAGTGGGATAGCATTGTGCTAATCATCATTGATGTTGGATTTCTCCATCACAAAAGTACGGGTTTCGCGATAGAATTGGTTGTAGTCCTCTTGCAAAGCCGAAGCAGGGGCGCTTCCAAGGTGCCGGATGTAAATGAACGCTTCAGGACGGGCCGGAGCACCATAATGAATGTGGGCTGCGGCAAAAACCACTTGCACGCCCGGGGCGGCGAGACGAAGCAAAGATTCGGCGCCAGGCTTAAATTCGATGGTTGATAAAAAGTGGCTTTCTATTTTTCCCTGCGGATAGAGGCTAACCACATTGGCAGCATCCGACAGAAGAGCAGCTGCATACCGAAGACTCGATACCAAACCCCTGCCAGCGGGGTCGACGGAAAAGGCTCCGGTACGGGTGAGAAACATCCGCTTGCGTAATTCTTTCTCCAGCATCATTACATGAAACCGGCGATACAAGATTTTTTCGGCAATAAAGTATGACCAGTATCCATCCCACCAACTGAAGTGATTTTGTAGGAGCAGGATCGGACCTTCAGGAATGGTGTTTTCGACAACAAAAGTCACCCTTCTGAACAGCAGTTTTTGCAACAATCTGAAGTAGCTGGTATAAAACCAAAGGGGAAACGCCTGTCGGTTCGATGTGATCATTTTGAATCGTTCAATCAGTTTTTCTTTACCGAATAGAGTTTCCACCAAGGAGTAGTGGGAGTTTCGTGGTGTTCGCGATGATAGCCAAAAAAGTAACAGGAGAGCATGGCCCAAAGGTGGTTGCGACCGAGGGTACGTGCCCTGTGAACGCCCAGATCCTCGGTGTGTGGCTGTTTGTGTGGTTCGAATGTTCCAAAGTAGAAAAGCTGAAAGGTGCCAAGAAATGCCGGAACAACCCAAAAGGCGAGCAGGTTCCACTCGTTAAGACTGGCAAACCCGTGTAGCAGTATGTTGAAAACAATGGCCATCAAGACCATCTGCCACCATGTCGAGTAACGCACCATAAAAGCCAGCCACCAGGGGAAGAAACGGTTGCTGGCTGGATAAAAATCTGGATCCTTTTCGGTTCCCGGAAACCGGTGGTGCAAGTAATGGTTTTTTCGCAACCGGTTGTAAGATAAGAAAGCAAACGACAGCGTCGCAATCCAGCCTATTGCATCGTTTATCCGACGGTTTTGCGATACGGTACCGTGCATTGCATCGTGTCCGGTGATAAACAGTCCGGTATACAGATAACCCTGAATCACAATATGCAGATAGAGCCAAGGTGAGAGCGGATCAACGGCTACAAACAACAAGGAATAAACGAGATGGCCAAGCCATAAAAGGTATATCAATGTTGCGATGAGAATGCCCATGGTATATTAATCTTACGACAGGTTTAACGAGTATGAATTTTCCTAAAGTTACACATTTGTTCTTTGCACTTTAAGCATTAGGTGAGTATGAAATTAAGCATCAGGAAAAAGACAAACTGAATGGAGATAAGCCAAGCTGAAAGAGGGTTCTTTACAACGATCTTGGAGCGCTGAAGAACGAAAATCATTAGGGATGCAATCACAAACCAAGCTACATAGTTCTGAATGGGGACTGGCCCACCCTCCCAACTCCACATGTTGGTGGCAATCGCAACAGGTTCCATTACCACATCGAATATTACCAGCACAGCCGCTCCGACCAATGGGAAAGTGCGCTGCTGATGCAACCTTGGAAAAAGGCCAAAAACCGAATATACAAGCAGAAGCCAGTTAAGACCAATCAGCAGTGGGGTGGAAAAGAGTTTTAAACCCAGAGCCGGGCCGTAGGTGTAATTGCCAAAGATCAGGCCGGTACGGGTACCCACCATCTCGGCAAAAAACCCGGCTGCAGCAATGGCCAACATGGTCCAAACATGTTGCATTTTCCAGTGGGCATGGAATACAAATAGCAGCAATGCGCTAATCAGCAGATTTAAAGGAACCAGTTGCTGAAACAAATCACGGGTTTTTGGCAGAGCAAAGCCCGCAATACCTACCAGATAAAACAGAATGAGAAAAAATCTCGCGTGCCAGATGTAATTTTGCTTTTGGATCTCCATTGTAAAGTAGATCTTTGTATTGGTAAATGTGGTTGGAAAACGATGACCAAGAATCTACCCTGCAAGTTACAAGGTGAACCATTGATATCATTGCAATTTTCCAAACTTAAACAACATTCATTGAGTTGCTATTGTTCTAACACCATTTATTTGTTTGTTCGCATTTTTGAGGTATCTACCCGGAAGCATACAAACATTGGCAGGATGATTGGTAAATGCAAACAACTTTTTTTTTAATTTCGGGCGCAAATGAATCAAACTGTTAATGTACGAACCGCAACCCGCGAAGACATCCCTTCGATTGTTGACTTTCAGTTAACCATGGCTTGGGAAACCGAGTCGCTGGAGCTCACCAAAGAGATTGTCGAACAGGGAGTTTCAGGGGTTTTCGAGGTCGAAGGCCGGGGGTTGTATTATGTTGCCGAAGTGGACGGAAAGGTTGTAGCATCGCTGCTTACTACTTTTGAGTGGAGCGATTGGAGAAATGGTACTGTTCTTTGGATTCAGTCGGTGTTCGTTAGATCTGAATTTCGGCGCAAGGGCATTTATTCGGCTATGTATCATTTTCTTCGTGAGAAGGCAATGAACGATGCCACCATTAAAGGGATCCGGCTTTATGTCGATAAAACCAACCATAACGCTAATAAAACGTACAGTAGTTTGGGCATGAATGGAGAGCACTATCTTACCTTCGAATGGATGAAACCGTAAGTTTTGTCTTATAGTAGACGTAGGATGTTAAGTTATGAACTATAAAAGTTATGCATGGGTAAACAGGACAAAGGGTTGAGTCAGGAGGTTCTTCAGCAGATTACCGTTTTGCAGCAGAACGAAGTGACGGAATACCACATATATAAGCATCTTTCGCGTATTGCAAAATCCAATGCACACAGTCAGGCACTCAACCAGCTTGCTGGGCAGGAGCTGGAGCATTATCGGTTTCTGATGCAATACGGCGATGAAATAGATCCCCGCTGGAGCACTGTAAAAACACACGAATGGATGGCTTCCATTTTTGGATTGGGCTTTAGTTTGCGAATGCTCGAAAAGTTGGAGCACAAAGCCATGGAGAATTATCAAAATTTGTCGAAAGTAATCCCGGAGGCAGCTAAAATTGCACAGGAGGAACAGCGCCATCTGCAGCAATTGTCTCATATTGCCTCGGAGGTGCGAGGCCGTGTTTCGAACACTTGGCTGGTTGGAATTAACCTCTCGTTTTATGTGTTGTGGAGTGTGCTGATTTTTGCCATTTTTCTGCCCACACTGCCCTCTCAGGCTGCATTGTACGGTTGGTTTGCTGTATTGGCCGTGTCGGTTGCCGATATGGTCAACACTACGCTTCTAAGGCATACCAACCCAATTAGGCTTACCAGCTGGTTAAAGCCAATCTGGCGCACCACAACGGCAGCGTTTTTGGGTGGGGTGGTACTTCTGCCCATGGTGTTCATTCAGCATGCTTTTATCGGGTTGGCCCTTTCCCTCTCGCTGCTGGTAATTCTATCACTGGCCATAAACCTCTATTTTGCTGTTGTTAACGAATTGTCATCGGGTTCACGGCTGCTTCGTACCATTACAGGATTTTTCATAACGGCTGCTATGGCGCTCCTAATGAATTTGCTCGTCTCTTTTGTATAAACTCTTTCAGGTTAGCCTTCGCAACCATTTTTGCCATACATTTCCTGGCATGCAGGTTTGAGGTAGTTTTTCTGATGGTGACCATTCACGCACCGACATGGGGTTTAAACCATTGTGGCTGCGGTTTGTTTTACGACTAAAAAATTTCAATTCTGTGAACCATACTCTGCTACAAATGATTCGCGAAGGGGAGCATCTGAAACTGGATTTCAAGTTCTGTATTACCGACTCCCGTAAAATTGCCCGTTCGCTGGTTGCCTTTGCCAACACGGAAGGGGGTAGTTTGCTGATTGGTGTTAAGGATAATGGCAGCATTGTAGGAGTGCAGTCGGACGAGGAGTATTACATGGCTGAAGCAGCTGCTAAAATTTACGCCAAACCCCCAATACTCTTTTTTACCAAACAATGGCATTACGAAGCAAAGACCGTTCTGCAAATAAGAGTCCATCCAAGTCCTGATCGGCCCCACTTTGCAAAAGACGAAGAGGGCCGATGGCTTGCCTATGTGCGATATAACGATGAGAATCGCTTGGCTGGAAAGGTAATGATTGACGCCTGGAACAAGGAAAAACGAAACGAGGGGATTACCATTAAGATTACCGAAGCCGACAGATTCCTGCTCCAATACCTCGACGAGCATGCCTTTATTACAGTGTCGGCTTTTGCCCGAAAGGCATCCCTTCCAATTCGTCAGGCCGAGCAAATTTTATCGGACTATATTGCGTTGGGCATTGTACATCCCTACTTTGGTGGGAGTCATGTACTTTATCAGCTCAACGCTAGCTTCGATCTTGACCATTGGATGAAAGACAATTCCCTTGAAATGCGCTTCAAATAGTTGTATCTTTGCGCGGAGATTTTTTAACTGCTTATTTTCTTGGAGGCGGATCAACTTTTACAGCTCTTTCTTAACCATCCTCGGTTGCCTGAGTTGCAACGTCCTATTCAGGCTGCACCTGGAGCAAAGATACGGCTACTGGGGTTGGTCGGTTCGGCCGCTTCCATGGTTGTAGCTGCGCTCTTTTTTCAGAGCAAACGCAATGGGTTGGTGTTGCTTCCCGACCGTGAATCGGCTGCCTATTTTTACGATGATCTTATGAATGTGTTGGGCGAAGAGCAAGTTTTGTTCTTCCCTTCCAGCTATAAGCGGTCGGTAGAATTTGGTCAGCCCGATCAGGAAGGTGTTGTACTCCGAACCGAAGTGCTCAGTAGGCTTTCTGCGGGAGGAAAACCATCGGTTGTGGTTACCCATCCCGAAGCAATTGCTGAAAAGGTGGTGACCCCCGAGGCAATGTCTCTGAACCAACTGCGCATTGCAAAGGGAGATCATCTCTCGATCGACTTTCTGAACGACTTTCTCTACGAATACGGCTTTGAACGGGTCGATTTTGTAACCGATCCCGGACAGTACTCCATTAGGGGCAGTATTGTGGATGTTTTTTCCTATGCCAACGAAGACCCCTACCGACTCGATTTTTTCGGGAATGAAGTGGACTCCATTCGTTGCTTCGACATCGACAATCAGATTTCGAAAAGCAGTCACGACAATATTCTGCTTGTTCCCAATATTCGCAATGAGGCATTTGGTGCGGATCGCATGGGTCTACCTGAGTTTATGCCTCCCGACACCCTCTTTCTTTTACGCGATGGGCCATTGATTGCCGATCGGTTGGATCAGATTTCGGTGAATACTACCGAACGGATCAGGGAGGAACAGTCATCCACCGCCGGATTTGAAGCGTTACTCAATGGTGGAGAGCTGCTCCGGCAGCTTC
>CAYGIQ010000023.1:0-403 GCA_964349885.1 uncultured Prolixibacteraceae bacterium
GCCGAAATGCCCAAAATGGATGAGCCAAAAGTTTTGGGAAAAATTGATCTCGATCAGCTCAATACCAAAACACGTCCGGCAAAGAAGAGCCGAGAAGAACGTGAGACCGAGCGCCAGCAAAGAAATCAGAAAGAAATTGCACCTGTAACCTCTGAACCCGCCATGCCAGAAACGGCAGCGGTAGAAACGAACGTAGAAAAACCGGTGGATGCTCCGGCCGAAACTGTAGTAATTACGGCAAGAGCAGAGCGGCTTACCGGGCCAACCATCGTTGGAAGGATTTCACTTCCGGCAGACCGTGAGAAGAAGACCGTAGAATCGGAAGCAGACCGCCAGGCGAAGAAAAAGCGTCGCAAACGCATTGAGAAAGATAAAGTTCCCCCGGCTGCAAAAACTGCTGAAG
>CAYGIQ010000023.1:413-26679 GCA_964349885.1 uncultured Prolixibacteraceae bacterium
GGAGGATGTTACAAAGCAGATTAAAGATACCCTTGCCCGACTAACCAGCAAAGGCAAGTCGAAAGGATCAAAATACCGTCGCGAAAAGCGTGCGAATATCAGCGAAAAGGCTGCGGCAGAGGCCGAAATGATCGACCAGCAGCGCAATATTCTAAAAATCACTGAATTTGTATCGGTTAACGAGCTGGCCAACATGATGAATGTGCCGGTTACACAGATCATCTCTACCTGTATGAGTCTCGGCCTATTTGTGTCGATCAACCAACGACTCGATGCCGAAACCATGTCGGTTGTTGCCGATGAATTTGGATTTAAGGTTGAGTTTGTAAGTGTCGACATTCAGGAGGCGATAGAAGAGGAACACGACGAGGATGAAGTACTCGTTTCCCGCCCTCCCATTGTTACAGTAATGGGGCACGTAGACCACGGAAAGACCTCGCTGCTCGACCATATCCGCAGCACCAATGTTATTGCCGGCGAGGCAGGTGGTATTACCCAGCACATTGGAGCCTATAATGTAAAACTGCCCGATGGACGCAGGATTACCTTCCTCGACACACCAGGTCACGAAGCATTTACAGCCATGCGCGCCCGTGGTGCTCAGGTTACCGATATTGCCATCATTATTGTGGCAGCCGACGATGATGTAATGCCACAGACCATTGAAGCCATCAACCACGCATCGGCAGCCGGAGTTCCGATCGTTTTTGCCATCAACAAAATAGACAAGCCCTCGGCCAATCCGGAGAAAATAAAGGAAGCCCTTGCCAATATGAACTACCTTGTTGAGGAGTGGGGAGGCAAATACCAGAGTCAGGATATCTCGGCAAAAAACGGAATCAACATTACCGAACTACTGGAAAAAGTGTTGCTCGAGGCTGAAATGCTTGACCTAAGGGCCAATCCAGAGAGACGCGCAGTAGGGACCATTATTGAATCGTCGCTCGACCGCGGACGGGGCTATGTAGCCACAGTATTGGTGCAAAATGGAACACTCAAAGCTGGCGACATCGTGCTGTCTGGTCAACATTATGGCCACGTAAAAGCGATGTTTAACGAGCGCAACGTTAAAACCGACAAAGCAGGTCCCTCGGCACCCGCTATAATTCTCGGACTCGACGGAGCACCTCAGGCTGGCGACAAGTTCCATGTTATGGAGAGCGAACGCGAAGCAAGGCAGATTTCCAATAAACGCGAACAGCTTGCACGCGAGCAGGGACTGCGTACCCAAAAACATATTACCCTCGATGAGATTGGACGCCGAATTGCCATTGGCAACTTCCAGGAACTTAACCTGATTGTTAAAGGCGACGTTGATGGTTCGATTGAGGCACTATCCGACTCGTTGATCAAACTCTCTACCGAGGAGATCCAGGTCAATGTTATTCATAAAGCAGTGGGGCAGATTTCCGAATCGGATATTATGCTCGCATCGGCATCAGAGGCAATAGTGGTGGGCTTCCAGGTGAGGCCTTCGGTAAATGCCCGTAAACTGGCCGAGAAGGAGCAAATCGATATTCGCTTATACTCCATTATTTACGATGCCATTAACGAAATCAGAGCGGCAATGCAAGGTATGCTTGCGCCCGACATCAAAGAGGAGATTGTTGGAACCGCCGAAGTGCTCGAGAGCTTCAAAATAACCAAAGTAGGTACCATTGCCGGTTGTATTATTCGCGACGGAAAGATTACGCGCAACAACAGGGTAAGGGTTATCCGCGATGGAATCGTTATCTATACCGGAACACTTGGGTCACTGAAACGCTTCAAAGAGGATGTAAAAGAGGTGAAGAACGGCTACGAATGTGGTTTGAACATCGACAATTTCAACGACATAAGGGTAGGCGACTTCGTAGAAGCATTCATTCAGGTTGAGGTAGCCAAAGTGCTCTAACAAAAAGGGAGGCATGCGTTGCATTCGCGTGCTGCTTTTTATATTTTTGCATTAAATAATTTCAAGGTATGCCTATACTCTTTGTTAGCGGTGGAGAACTGGTGCTGGTAATGATGCTGGCGCTTCTTTTCTTTGGATCAAAAGCGATTCCTGACATTGCCAAGACCCTCGGGAAAGGATTGCGTGATTTTAAAAAGGCCACCAACGAAATTAAGCGGGAGATTGATGAGAGTACCGTTGATGTTAAAAAAGATTTGAACGAAATCACCACATCCCTGAATAAGGAGGGCGAGGAGATTAAAAACAACATCGACAGCAACTACGGAGATTAAAGTGCCGGATGCGCACGGCATCGCTGCTGCAGGAGCCTCAACTGCCTGTAGAAATTTTTGAACTATGGTGAGAGCCGAAAACATCCGAAAATCTTACGGACCCTTGCAGGTACTCAAGGGAATCGACCTTGAAGTCCCACACGGAAAACTTTATACCATTGTGGGCTCGAGTGGTGCAGGCAAAACCACGCTGCTTCAAATTCTTGGTACACTGAGCCGCCCCGATTCAGGTGAGGTTTACATCAACGATCGCAACATTTCAACCCTATCTGAAAAGGAGTTGGCCCATTTTAGAAATCAGGAGCTTGGCTTTGTATTTCAGTTCCATCATCTGCTCCCTGAATTTACGGCACTCGAAAATGTTTGCATTCCCGCATACATTGCAAAAACCCCGCAGCATTTGGCTGAGAAAAGGGCCAAAGAGCTGCTCGACTATCTGCACATCTCCGACAGATTGAACCACAAGCCATCGGAACTCTCAGGTGGCGAAAAACAGCGGGTTGCTGTTGCCAGGGCAATGGTCAACCAGCCATCGGTAATTATGGCAGATGAGCCTTCGGGCAACCTCGACTCACAGAACCGTGAAGAGTTACACTCACTGCTGCTCAACCTTCGCAACGATTTCAATCAAACCCTTATCATCGTTACCCACGACGACAGTTTTGCCCAACGTTCCGATAAAATCATCCACATCAGCGATGGGGTTATCGATGGCACAGAGGGTTGATTCGGCACTAGGATTGATATTGATGGAAGGATAATTCTTTATATTGAAGAATAAGAAACATCGCCATATAACCCGAATACCACATAACTCCCGCCCACTCCGGCATTTAAACAGGAGTCTGGATTCGACTTTCGTGTAAAACGCCTAATCAAATCGCTGTATTGCGGAAACTGCAAGAGCAAATTCTCCCCTGTCGGCGAGCTTAAAATCACGAAAATCGAATCATGGCGAAACCGCGCAGCCCAAAAGTCCATAATCACGCTCAACATGAGCCGCAAAGCAATACCCTGCCGGAACGACCCATTGCAGTATCTGGCTCTGGTCTATGTCCTGTCCTACCCAACCCATCCGGAAGTTTCCATCTAAATCGATTGCAGGCATGCAGGCACACCGACTGACCAAGATAGAAGTGTCAGATCTCATCCTGCCGTATTCGGTGGAATGCAGAGAAATTCCCTTCGGTGAGAAAAAAATAGATGCTGGTCGAGAAGTTCCTCCAACCCAAACCGGCCACCGCAGTAGCGGATTCCGATCGGTAGATTTCGCTGTTATAAACCCCTTCCGGATGGGGTTTTAATCCAAGTTGTTCGACAATTCTCGACAGTTCCATTTTGAATTATTGTAGCACTTCAGGTATGATGTGAAAGTTCAATGCAATTCATGGGAACATGGATCCTACATCCATTTTTCAAATGCCCCCACCCCGAACAATGCAAAATCGTACTTAACCGGGTCCTCTGCATCGAAGCTACGCAAAGCTCTGTCCAACTCAATTACGGCCCGTGCATCGTCTTGTTTGCGGGCAAGCAATCCCAGCCTTCGTGCAACCCTGCCGCTATGCAGGTCGAGGGGACACGAAAGTTTCGCCGGAGAAATTGCCCTCCACAGACCAAAATCGACTCCTTTATCATCGTGTCGGACCATCCATCGTAAAAACATGTTGATTCTTTTGGCTGCGGAGCCTGTCATGGGATCCGACAAATGCTTACAGGTGCGGGGCAAGTGCGGACAGCTGCAAAACAGCTCTTTCAGGGCATGAATGGCAGGTTGAAGCGAATCGTGGGTTTGGTGTCGCGCAAAGACACCTTCGAGTCCTCCATGCTCGGAGTATATATGACGCAATGCTCCCACAAAAGCCAACAAATCGCTTCCGTTAAAGGTTCGGTGTACAAAATGTGCCAACCGCTCCAAATCCTGCTCTTGGTGGTGCATTACAAATTCGAAGGGTGCGTTGTCCAAGAGCTCCATCAGACGGGTGGCACTCTTAAGAATCGAAGTCCGGTTGCCCCATGCCATCACTGCCGTTAGGAACCCTGCTACCTCAATGTCTTCCCGTCGACTGAAACGGTGGGGTATGCTCACTGGGTCGGTGGCGATGAAATCGACCGTGTTGTATAAGGTTACCCGCTCTTCGAGAAACGACTTCAAATCTTTTGGTTCTATCTTCATACCACTATCTTTGCCGGGGTAAAAATAGCCATTCTGCCTGCCAATCTGCTCTATGGGACGCAACCACTTTTTTCAATTCAAACAGTTTCGGATCGAACAGCACCGGTCGGCTATGAAAGTGGGCATCGATGGAGTATTGCTGGGCGCCTGGGCCGATGTATCCTCAGCCAATCATCTACTGGATGTAGGCACCGGCACCGGAGTTATCGCACTGATGCTGGCCCAGCGATGCGCCGGAGCAATCACCGGTGTGGAAATCGACCACGAAGCCGCCCTCGAGGCCCGTTACAATGCCGACCTATCGCCCTGGCCGGAGAGAATCACCATTGCACACAGCAGCTTTCAGGACTTTGCAGCCGGCCATGGCGCTTCCTACGACCTGATCGTAAGCAACCCTCCCTTTTTTGGCAATGGAACCAAACCTGCACTAAACCAGCGCGCCTCGGCCCGGCACAACGACCGATTGCCCCTTCAGGAGCTGCTCGGTGGTTGCGTTAGCTTACTGCATCCCAAAGGCAGTGTGGCACTGGTTCTGCCGGCGGCCGACGAGTCAGCCCTGATTAGGGTTGCATTTACTTCAGGATTGATTCCACGGAGAATTACCCGTGTGCGTCCCAATCCACTGAAGCCTTTCCATAGGATATTGGTAGAACTATGCAGAAATACCCCGCACACCATCGAAGATGCATTAACGATTGAGGGAGTTGCCCATTTCGACTACACCGATGAATACCGAAAACTTACCTCCGATTTTTATCCGGCATTTTAACACATACCTTTGAATGTAACAATGCAAACGAGAATCTACTTTGGCCATGAAAAGCAGCACCAGCGAAGGATTAATGTTCAACCGGGTTTACAGCCATACCCTAAAGCTCATTCCGGGATATGGGTACATTTTTTGAGCAATTGTTGCCCTGCAGCGTTAATTGTGGATGAACAAAAATCAACCTTTAGATATTTAATACCATTTTATCTTTTTATGTACTATTTTTGCGGCCTAAAGTTTACTTCAATATGACAAACATTATACAATCGGACCTAAAGATCGACACCAATTTCTACAAGGTTAACGAGATTAGAAAACTTACCGATACCACCTTTGTGGTGGCAATGCCCCGTTGTCGCTTTACTTTTAAAGCCGGACAGCACATTTCGGTTGCCATCAAAGGCGATTACCAAAGTCGGGAATATTCCATATACAGTGGTCAGGACGACGAGTCGCTCGAGATTCTGGTAAAAGAGGTCGCAGGGGGTTATTTCTCCCCCAAGCTGGGGAACCTTAAGGTGGGCGATTACCTTGAAATCCGCGGCCCTTTCGGAAAATTTGGAATCGATCAAAAAAAACTGGAAACACACCAACACTACTTCATAGCCAGTGGTACCGGAATCGCTCCATTTCACAGTATGATTAAGTCGTACCCCGGTCTCAATTACCATATTTTGCATGGTGTGCGTTTTCCCTCCGAAGCTTATGAGCGAAACGCCTACGATCCGTCGAACTACACTTTATGCACCACGCGCGATGCGAAAGGCAATTTTTCGGGAAGGGTTACCGACTACTTGAAGCAGCACACGTTCGATCCAAATACTGCCTTCTACCTTTGCGGCAACAGCGACATGATTTTCGACGCTATGGAGATCCTTAAAGAGAAAGGATTTCAGCGCGAGGACATCAACGTTGAGGTATACTTCTAAAAAACCTTATACTTTGGTTTTGGAATCGATTTTGGAACCATAGGCCAAATCGCCTGCATCGCCAAGTCCTGGAACTATGTACGATTTGGCGGTCATCTCAGGATCAACAGCCCCCAGCCAAAGGGTTACCCGCCCATCGGGAATGTTGTCTTGTAGATACTGCACCCCTTTGCTGCTGCCGATGAGCGAAACCAGATGAATGTGATCGGGAGTCCCTTTGGAGAGTAGAGCGTGGTAGCTGATTTCCATCGACATGCCCGAGGCGAGCATCGGATCCGACAAAATCACCACTTTCCCATCGAGCAGGGGGGAGGCTATGTATTCGAATTCGATGTCGAAGCTGCCATCGTCGGTGTATTTACGGTAGGCCGATATAAAGGTATTCTCGGCCTGATCGAACACCCGCAGCAGGCCCTGATGCATGGGCAAACCAGCCCTTAGTATGGTGGCCAAAACAGGTTGTTGTGCCAGCATGGGTACCTGAGCAACACCCAGCGGAGTAGTTACGTCGCGGTTGGAATAAGGCAGGGTTTTGCTGATTTCGTATCCAAACAATTCTCCCAATCGCTGCAGGTTCTCACGAAAGCGCATCGGATCTTTTTGAATGGTCACATCGCGGATCTCTCCCAGATACTGGTCGATAATGGAGTGGCAGTTGCCCAGAAGTTTCAGTTCCATAATTGGTTATCTTCAGGTAAAAAAATAGTCACCGTCGCCTTCGTGTACCTGTTTGGCACCCTCCAAACGGGGCAATTGGGTGGCATAGATGCCCATGTGGAAAGGTCGTATCAGCAAAAATGGATGGTGTCCCATTTTCAGTGACTTGGCCACCTCGTGGTGGAGAATGGTAACCATGTTGACGTTCTGCTGCATAGCAAAATCAGCGATCCATTGGGCAGCTGCCTTGCGGTGCAACGAAGATAGATAAAAATAGTGCGTCTTTAGGTGGTCTTCCCGTATCGAAACAATGAAGAATCCGGAAAAATGTTCGCGGAAGAAAACCTTGACCGTCGTGTACAATAATCGGCTGGCAAACGAAGAGAATGGGTAATCGGGGAGGTAATCGCCAGGCGACACCGATAGCCAGGGCCATTGATGTTTCCAAAGAAGCTGTTCCGATCCGGTAGCAAAAGCAGAATGGCTTTGCTGCTTATCGGCCAATTGCAAAGATGCCTCGTCTGGGCCGGCCAGCAATTCGAAACGATAATCGGGATTGGCAGCTGGGCGGTAGAACCGAACTTTTAGGCGTGCAGCCCCCCGAACAATCGAATCGGCCAGAGGAATCACTCTTTTTACCAGTGCAGGCAGACGTCGGTGGGCCAGCAGGCTTGTCAAGTTTGGGGCTCTGTATGCCCGAATTCCACGGTGCATATACCATTCGTAAAATAGCCCACTGCGCTGGTACGATTGCAGACTCAATGGGGAGTAATTGGTAAACATCAGCCGTCCGTCCCAGTCGGTCATCGCCGCTTGCAAAAGCTGCAGGGCATAGCCCTTTTGCCGCAGATCGGGCCGCACCCAATTGCCACTCAGCCAAGCAAAACGCACAGGGTCTTCGCCCCCCAACAGCGTATCGGCCCATAGGGTTCTGAAGGCGAGCATTTCATCGCCATCGGTAAGCATGTAGAGCACAACATCCGAAGGAAGGGCCTTTGGATTTTGCAGATAGGAGGCAGCACGCAAGGGAGCAAACGGCTTAACCGTTAGCGATTGGTAAAGCCCACCGGAGAGAAATCCGGTTAGCTCGTGCAGTTTAATCCTATGCAGCTCCATTCGAATTTCGGTTAACGTACGATTTGCCCAACCTGCGCCGCATATGGTAATAGACCAGCTCCCGTTTCAGAACCGTGGCCACCGGGAGGGGGGTTTCACAAGCAAACCGCTGCCAATGACCAGCGATGGTATCCTGTTTAACGCCGGCTGTTCCAAAAGAGAGCCTACAAACACCTTCCCGGTGCAGGGCTGCAATCAGCGTGTCTGCCACTCCGGTGTCGGTATAGGGGAAGGCAAAAGCCTCAATTGTGGGGTTGAGGGTTTCTTTTAGCCACTGCAGGCTTTTAACCATTTGGTTTCTCTGTTCTGCTTCGCCAATTAGCCAAAACTCCGGATGATCCCAGCTGTGGGCACCCAAGGTAAACCCCTGCCCCATCAGTTGCCGGAGTTGGTCAACCTCCATGTAGGGTTTCTGCTCATGAAGAAAGTCATCGAACGACAGCTCCATGTTCCGGGCAATTTCGTCGAGTTTGTTCTGCTGATGGTAGGGGGTTTGCAACAGGGTTTTAAAGGAGATACCCTCTTGCTTAAGTAACCTAGTTTTGGTAGGGAATTTCTCGGAATGCGACAGCAGTAGGCTTGCCTTATATCGGTGAAACAGCTTTCGATTGCCCACGAATGCAGGGTTCACAAAGAAGGTGGCTGGTATGCCCTTGCGCATCAGGATGGGTGCAACAATTTCGGCGCACTCTCTAAGGCCATCGTCGAACGAGAGGTGAAAGCAGTGTTTGCCGCCCGGCGACTCAGAAAGCAGATCGTGGAGAGCAACCGGACGGTAATGGCGCAACAAGAAATCGAGTTCGGCCTCAAACTGGGTGGTGTTACGATAGGGATAGTTTCTGATGTGTGGCAGCGCTTGGTCGCTTACCACATGGTAAAAGGGCAGCAGCATGCTGGGGGTGCTCTTCAGCACTGTTTGCCAGCCAACAAGCGGGGCGACTGCCGAGGCAAGGGTTCTAACGGTATGTGACCCTATAGCAGCCATCGCAGGGGTATGGGCAAACGGTTGAAGGTATAGGCAAAGTAAAGTTCACTTCTTCCGCCAAACCCCTCGAAAAACCGGGCAACTCCGGGAAGCATAGAGCCTTCAAAATCGAGGGAAAGCTGCCGGTGGGCAAACTGTTGAACAACGCGGTCCATCAGATAGTACATAGCGCCTTCGGAATGAGCTTCTCGCAGGGAAACCCCGTTAAGATAGATGAGTCGCCTGCCATGCAGCACGAAGAGTGCAGCAGCGCAGAGTTGGTTTTCGCGGTTGTACACTCCATAAAGAAAACCTTGCCCTTTAAAGAGTAAAAAACCCATTAGGCGCTGCAAAACCCCCAGTTGCGATGTTAGTTTACGTGCAGGTTGGGCCGATCGTTTGAAATCGATATAGTCGGCTGCCATCAGTCCTTCGGAAAAGGTGAAATGGTTTTCGGCTGCCCGCTTCAGGTGGCGCCGGGTATGCCCGCTGTATTCAGCATACAGTCCGTTATAGGGAAAATGGAGGTTAAGCAGCAGATTTTGCCGAGGCACCAATCCTTCGAATGGAGAGGTGTTATCGCTGTTAAACTGCACCTTAGCAAAGCGAAAATGGCGACCTATCGCACTGATAAACAGATTCATAATTTCATGGGGTGGAGAGGGGAAAATGCCCAGCTGCTGGGTATAGGGTGGCTGTACTGCATAACGGATGCCCAACCTTCGTTTCCATGGCAGTGGCATAACATATTCGTAATCGCCATACACCAGCACATCCCAACTATCGATTACATGGTCGAGGTACCACGAGATCGCATACACCCTGCTGTTGGGTGCGCTCTCCACCACCCTGTCGTACCGTTCCACATCGAGGTGGCTTTGGGGTAACAATTTGAGTTTTTCTATCTCCATCATCACTTGCTGGTATCGTCAAACTGATTCATCCACTCAAAAATATCGCGGTAACCAAGCCATTTGCCGGTTCCGGTGAGCGACTCGTTGTGCCATACCGCACTAAAATAGCCACCTGTTGCCTTTACACGCTGCAGCATAGTTTCAACTACAACCTTTGCCTGAGGAGCAGGGAGGTTGGCATACTGCAGAAGGGTGACATCCATAAAGGCAAACGGAAAAATTCGGAGATTGGTCTCTAACTCTTCGCGCAGATCGTAAAAATTGAAAGGT
The DNA here is from genome assembly GCA_964349885.1 of uncultured Prolixibacteraceae bacterium. Taxonomy (GTDB): domain Bacteria; phylum Bacteroidota; class Bacteroidia; order Bacteroidales; family Prolixibacteraceae; genus UBA1413. The sequence continues at coordinate 10,435 of CAYGIQ010000023.1, forward strand.
GCAGCAATTCCAGCTCTGAATCCAACAGCATCGGCATACCCCATTGAATAATCCTCGCGAATTCCTGCTGCAAGGAGCTTTCGGTAGGTATCGGGCAGGGCTATGCGGAGGTAATGCTGCCGGCTGGCGACTACTTTGCTTTGCAGAATGTTTTGCAAACGGGAAATCTCTTCCATAAGCATGCTGGCATCGGGCAATTCTGCCGAGTGGTACGAGGGATGGATGCCAATAGGGAAACTACGGGCAAGGCGTCGGATCACACTGCGCAACTCGGGATGTGCGTGGGATACTCCCTTATCGTATCGGTGGTAGTCGCCTAGGAGGAAGAAAAAATGGACCCGATCCTTCCATGGGGTAAGGGTCTTTATCAGGTAGTTGTATGTATCGTAGGGATCGGTCTCGCTACCGGCAATCACGGCAATGCGCTGTTTCAGCCGGGCAAAGTTTCCGGTAAGCAGATCGCGGATTGCCCCAGCAAGGGTGCGGTAAAAACCTTTGTGGAGATAGGCAAAGGCGTTGTCGACGTCGATGGTTTGCCTGATTCGAAAATTGGGTGGTGGCAGGGTAAAGTCGGGGAACAATTCAGATAGCCGGTGGGCCAGCATTTCGCACCAGATGTTCACCATGGGCTTTTCGAGTAGGTTGTGGCGGTGCAGATAGGAGCTGCTGGCACGAAAACGGCCATGTTGGTCGCGTGTTCCGGGTGCATATTCCTCCATGCGGCTTACCGCCAGAAAGACCGAGGCCAGCGGATCGAAAGGCAGCATGGAGAGGCCCGATGTGGGAAAGAAGCAGGTTTCGTCGCGGTAGGTTATGGTTTCGATTACCGGCAAATCCAGACTGCAGGTAAAAAGCAGGCTACCCCCTTCGAGAAAAGGTTCATTACCAAGAGGAGTGGTGCCATAACTGAATTTGGGCAATTGCGATGCTTCGAAATCGGCCGTATTGTCGGTAACCCGGGCCTGCGTTCCCAGGACGTCGCGAAATATAAGCTGAACGGTATAGTTCAGTCTTGAAGAGACATTACCCGAATAGATCAACACCATGCTCCGCGCATTAGGACATATTAGTTTCCTACAAATTTAATTGAATATCTGAACCAGAAGAAGCTTGCTTTGATTTCACAGCAATCCATTGTCGGCAAAACTATAATACCCCTTTTGTGCGATGATGATATGGTCGATCACGGCGATGTCCATAATTTTAGAAGCTTCACGCAGCTTGGTGGTAATTTGCACATCGGCATCGGAAGGGGAAAGGTTGCCCGAAGGATGGTTGTGGCTCAATACCATAGAGGTGGCACCCTGGTCGAGGGCCGCCTTAAGAATGGTGCGCACATCAATAACGGTGGCGGTTATTCCGCCCGAGCTGGTCATAAATGTGTGGATTACCCGGTTGTTGCGGTTGAGCAGGATTACCCAAAACTCTTCGTGCCCCAGATCGGCAATCAAGGGAGAAAGGATGGCTGCTGCATCGCGGCTCGAAGATATCTGGGCAGCCTCGGGTGCTTCGCTGTCGCGCCGGCGACGTCCCAGTTCCATAGCGGCAACTATCGATATGGCTTTGGCATTCCCAATTCCGTTGAACCGGGTAAAATAGCCAATCGGCTTTCGCCCGAGTTCGGCTAGGCTATTGCCGGTAGCTTCGAGGATACGGCGACCTAGCTCTACGGCAGTCTCTTTGGTATTTCCAGAACCCAGCAATATGGCGAGCAGTTCGGCGTCGGAAAGAGCACGGGAGCCTTTGCTCATTAATTTTTCGCGCGGGCGGTCTTCTACAGCCCACGACTTAATGTTAAGTTTACGGTAATGGTCCATGGGGGTGGGATGAACATTTCGACTAAAATAGCAAAAATGCAGATCCTTCAAAACAAAAAAGACCTCTCCACCTGGGAGAAGTCCTTTTCTTTGTCTCTTATTATGAAATTGTCGCCCTACATCTTATTGATCTGTAAAGCCAGCTTTGATTTTAGATTAGATGCCTTGTTTTTATGGATGATGTTGCGCTTGGCAAGTTTGTCAATCATCGATACAACATTGGGATACAGCTTAATTGCTTCCTCTTTGTCTTCCAACAAACGAAGATTTTTCACGGCATTACGGGTTGTTTTAGCATAGTAGCGGTTGTGCAGCCGCTTTCTTTCCGTTTGCCTGATGCGCTTTAAGGCCGATTTGTGGTTTGCCATTATGAATCTTTACTAAGTTAAATTTGCAGTCCGTAGGGGATTCGAACCCCTATGGCAAGAATGAAAATCTTGAATCCTAACCCTTAGATGAACGGACCTTGTCAAAAAACTTTCCTGTTTTTCGGTCTGCAAAAGTAGTATTATTTTACATTTTCACAAACTCCCGGAACGCTTTTTACCAAAAAAATGGTTTCACAGTGTAAAGTCCATTCTTGAATTGGTGGTGCAAAGAAAAATAAGTTTTGGATACTTTCAAAGTCCTCTGAAAAATATTTTCACCATTTAACGCCAGGTGACCACCCTACCCCGTTCGGCATCGAGCAATGGTGCAGGAATTACACCTTTTACATTCTGCCACAACAAGTTGATGAGTTTGTGTTTGGCAAAATGACGCGAATAGGCCAAGCTTACTTCCCTCAAGGGTTTGGTGTGGGTAAAAGCACGCACATTTTTCTTACGAAATTCGGGCATGGTGTAGGCCGCCAGCTCGGGAATAAGCGTTATTCCCCCTTCGACATCGACAATATTCATAAGGGTTTCGAGCGAGCCTGCTTCAAACTGAAAAGGAAGGCTGCCACCTGCACCCGACATAAAAGAACAGAGGTTAACCACCTGATCGCGGAAACAGTGCCCATCGCTGAGCAGCCAAATGTCGGGCCGGGCGATGTCTTTAGGGGTAATCTCTTCTTTGTTATAAAGGATATCTTTGGGATGGGCATAGAGCATCATCTCTTCGTAAAAGAGTGGCTTTTCTATGATCTTTTCCTCCTTGAGCGGTGTAACCAGAATGCCAACATCGAGCAAATCCTTGTGCAACAATTCAATGATGCCCGAGGTGGGTAACTCTTCTACTTTGATAACGATGTTGGGATAAGCCCGCTTGTAGTGCCCAATAAACATTGGCAGCAGATAGGGTGCCAGGGTGGGTATAATCCCAATCCTAAGCAAACCCGAAATTTCGTTTTTGTGTTCCTTTATGATGTTTTTAACCTCTTCAGACTCGTTAAGTACCACCCGGGCCTGATCGATGATCCGAAACCCCACATCGGTGGGAATTAGCGGCTGTTTCGACCGGTCGAAAATAATGATACCCAAATCCTCTTCCAGCTTTTTAATCTGCATCGACAGGGTTGGCTGGGTAACAAAGCAGTGTTCGGCAGCGCGTGCAAAATGGCGGTAGGTATCTACGGCAACAACATACTCAAGTTGCGTCAAGGTTATCATAGATGATTTTTGATTTTTGTGTAAGATAGAAAAAATCTATGTGTTATGCTTATTGTAGTGTCGATCTTAATTAAATTTTTAACAGATCGTGGATCAATTCTTGCGGGGTTTTGCGTATCCAATGGTTTTCATATACATTTGTAAAAATTGACGTATGTTCCGTGTTTTTTCTACCATATTCCCGCTGCTTATCTGGATCTTAACCAGCTGTGGTCCCTCCCAAGAGGAGCGTGCCGGTGCCAGGCTCAATTACGCACGAGCACTGCTGCAGCAGAGCGATACCACTTCGGCGCTCATGCAAATCGACAGTATAGCTTTGTTGCACCCTAAAGCAGCCTATGCGCTAAATGCAGCCACCAACCTGAAAAAGGAGATACTTTGGGAGGTAATGCAACAAAAAAACAACCGGCTCGATACAGTGAACCTTCGCATATCAGAGCTGGAGAAAAATTTCAGGATAGAGAAAACCCAGTTCGACCGGTACGCCCAATACCTGCACCGCCGACAGACTTGGGAGCGTTCGTGGAACCGCTCCTACCTGCAGATTCTGCTCGACGAGCGGGGTGAGTTATCTCTGGTGAGCAACTACAATGGGGTTCAGTGGCTCGACCACGGAGGACTCCGTGTGTACGATTTGGATCTGAGTGCCCGCACCGATAGTGTTGGTTTAACCGAACCCGACAACCACCGCAGCGATTTCATGGAGTCGAAATGGGAGAAAGTTACCTACCGAAATGGTCGCGACAATGGGGTAATTGAATTCATTGCTACCCATACCCATTTGAGGCTAAAAGCAGTCTTTTTGGGTCGCCGCTACCACTATATCGTTCTCGAAGACTACGACAAACGGGCTGTCGCCGATGCTTGGGAGTTATCGAACGCCATTAAGCAGCAAAATCTCCTCGATGGTGAAATCCGGCAGTTGCAGCAACAACTGGCCCGACTGAATTAAAACCCCTTCAACAACAGATTTTGCTGGGCACCCAAGAGCCAATGAAAAGTTGAACAAGGAAGTTGCTAAAAACCATTTCATACAGGCAACGTTGGCCCTTATACAATCTTTTCGATTTCTTCGGGAGGGTTGGCCAGTATTGCCAGTCCACCGTTTACCACAACTGGACGCTGCAGTAGCTGTGGATACTGCATCAGAGCCTCGATCCACGCATCGACCGACAGTTCACGCCCTTTATAATTGCTTTTGTAAATAGGCTCCTGGGTGCGGATGAGTTTGATCGGAGTCTCCCCAGCGGCCGAAAAAATCATATTCAGATCGGCCTTGCTCAGACCTTCCGAAATATAGTTGACCACCACGACCTGGTAACCCTTGCGCTCGAGGTATTTAAGTCCTGCGCGGCTTTTAGCACACCGCGGATTGTGGAATATCTTCATAACGACCTGATGTTGTTGACGGATAAAGTTGTAATAATCTTCCTGCGCCTTGTACTTAGCACCATGGTCGGTACGGTGGTATTGGTTAAGCAGGTCGGGGTCGAGAATCCGCGCTTTGGTATTGTCGCGCAGCTGTATGAGCAACATCTCCTTCAATTCGGACTGAATATCAGGATCGTATATAGGTGTGGCCACCTCTATGCGTCGATTTAGGTTACGTGGCATCCAGTCGGCCGAGCTGATGTAATACTTCTCGTCGCCGCCATTCGAGAAGATAAAGATCCGGGAGTGTTCGAGGTATTTATCTACAATACTGACTGCCTCAATGTTATCGCTCACCTGCGGGATTCCGGTTTTCATACCAAAGATTCCCCTTACAATAAGCTTAATTTTAACCCCAGCCTCGCCGGCTTCATATAGGTTCATCATCAATTCGGGATCGATGAGGCTGTTCATTTTAAGCATAATCCAAGCCTCCTTACCCTGCCGGGCAAAGCGGATCTCTTTTCGGATAAGCTTGATGAATTTTTTACGCATCTCGAAAGGACTTACCACCAAGTGGTTGTATTTGAAATGCTTGAAATTGTGCTTAAAAAATTCAAATACATTCGCCACCTCATCGGCCAATCTAGGGTCGGAAGTCAGCAGACCATCGTCGGCATAGATGCGTGCGGTGCCCTCGTGAAAATTTCCGGTCCCGATGTAGGCGTAGTTGCGGTATCCATCGTCCTCGAGCCGCTTTATCCAGGTAAGCTTAGAGTGGACCTTAAGCCCGTTGATGCCATTGATAACGTTGGCGCCTTCCTCCTGCAACTTACCCGACCAGAAGATGTTGTTTTCCTCGTCGAACCGCGCTAAAAGCTCGATGACCACGGTAACCTTTTTCCCATTTCTGATGGCATTGAGCAGAGCATTAACCACCTTCGATCCGGGGGCTACCCGGTATATGGTAATGCCGATCTCCTCGACCTGTGGGTCGATGGCTGCCTCGCGAAGCAGGTCGATGTAGTGCCCAAATCGGTGGTAAGGGAAGTGCAGCATAACATCTTTCCTGCGAAGTACTTTCAAAATACTGGTATGCCGTCGGATATCTTTGTGAAGGAGCGATGGAAGCCTTGTGTAGTAGTGATGTGGTTTTCCGATTTCGGGAAAATCCATAAAATCTTTGTGGTTGTGGTATCGGCCCCCTGGGATGGCATTCTCCTGATCTTCGATCTTCATCTTTTTAACGATAAATTTCAGGAAATCGTCGGGGATCTGGCTGTCGTAGATCAATCGGACAGGCCTTCCGGTTTTGCGCTTTTTAATGCCTGCCTCCATCTTTTCGATGAACGACTTAGAGATATCGTCGTCGATGTCGATCTCGGCATCGCGGGTTACCTTTAGGGTATAGGCTTCGTAGATATCGTAGTCGAAGTAGAAAAAAAGGTCGTCGAAACAGAACCTGATGACATCGTCGAGCAGCATTACATACTGCTTGGCCCCAACGCTGGGCAATACAAGAAACCGTGGCACCGACCTACTGGGAATTCGGATAAGCGAATAAGCATAGTCGTCGGGGGCACCGTGTCGCATTAGTTTCACTGCCAGGTAAACCGACCGGTCGCGGAGGTAGGGAAAGTCACCCTTTTTGGAGAGCATAATCGGCACCAGATTGGGCAGCACCTTTTCCTGGAAATATTTACGTACATACACCCCTTGATTATGGCTGAGCTGTTTCTCGTTTACAAGGTAGATGTTCTCCTTTTTTAGCTCCTCCAGAATTTCATTAAAAATTTCCTGTGCCCGGGTCTGGTGTCGCACTACAATATCCTGAATCAGATCGTGCAATTCGCGCGGCGACATAGGCCCCATAAGGTTTTCCTCGTCGCTTCCAAAATCGACCATTCGTCGTACGGTAGCTACCCTCACGCGAAAAAACTCGTCGAGGTTGTTCGAGAATATTCCGATGAAACGGATTCGCTCAAAAATGGGGACGTTGGGATCGGCTGCCTCCTGCAGCACGCGTTCGTTAAACGACAACCAGCTTATCTCGCGGTTGATGTAGCGGCTTTCCTGTTCTGCTTTTGGCATACCCGACGAATTGGAGTTGAATTGGTCTTTGTTTTTTCTGGCAGCATGTCAAGGCTGAAATCGGCGCTGTATGCCCCAATTATTTGCGTAATCAGGACCTTTACCGATGGGGCAGCAGTGGCATGACCCAAGCATAAAACTACGCTTTTTTCACCACAAAATGCAGCTCAGCGATAAATCCTCCAAGCTATTACGATCCCCCAAACTCCATCAGATAGGCTTTAATAAAGCCGTCGATGTTGCCGTCGAGCACCGCCTGAGCATTGCCACTTTCGAAACCGGTGCGGACATCCTTCACCAGTTTATAGGGCTGCAGGGTATAGCTTCTGATTTGCGATCCCCACTCAATTTTCTTTTTATTCGACTCTATCTCGGCTACTTTTTCGCGTCTTTTCCGAAGTTCAAGCTCATACAGCTGCGATTTCAGCAACCGCAGAGCGTTCTCCTTGTTGCCAAGTTGCGATCGGCTTTCGGTATTTTCAATGACGATTCCGGAGGGGGCATGCCTGAGCCGCACACCGGTTTCCACCTTGTTAACGTTCTGCCCCCCGGCACCGCCGCTGCGGAAGGTATCCCAGGAAATATCGGCCTGATTGATATCAATCTCAATAGTATCGTCGACCAGAGGAGCCACAAAGACCGAGGTGAAGGAGGTTTGCCGTTTGTTTTGCGCATTGAAGGGTGAAAGTCGAACCAACCGATGCACGCCATTCTCGCTTTTGAGGTAACCATAAGCATACTCCCCTTCGATTTCGAGGGTACAGCTTTTCACCCCAACCTCGTCGCCCTCCTGCATATCCACTATTTTTATCTGGTAGCCATTTTGCTCGCACCACCGGGAGTACATTCTGAGCAGCATATTGGCCCAGTCGTTGCTTTCGGTTCCTCCTGCACCGGCATTGATTCTCAATACCGCTCCCAAGTGGTCCTCCTCGTTTCGCAACATATTTTTGGCTTCAAGCAACTCTATGGCTGCCAAACAGTCGGCATATCCGTGCTCCACCTCTTCGGCGGTAGCCTCGTCGGCCTCAAAAAATTCGAAGAGTACCAAAAAATCTTCCGTAAGCCTTTCAACCGAACGATATCCATCGGTCCAGCTCTTGATCGATCGGATGCTGCGCATTTGAGCTTCGGCTAATTTCGCATCGTTCCAAAAGTCGGGATCCTGGGTTTTCAGCTCCTCTTCCTGTAGTTGAATCAGTTTGCTATCGTAGTCAAAGATGCCTCCTCAGCGCGTCACGGCGCTGTACAAGGTCATTGACCTGTTCTTTAAAAACCATGGTTGAACATTTAATTAATTGGTGCAGCAAATGTAATGAATCCGTCTTTAGAATCGTTCCGGCCCGCAGGATTTAAATTTGCCTCCATTCCATCCGTCAGGAATGGTACAGCAAAGGTATTCCGGAGCCATTGCCGACAAAGAAGCGCCACAACAGATGCTAAAAAACATAAACGAACCTAAACATTGTCAGCCGGTTATCGTATCATTTTACATACCTTATTACCACATTCTGGTTACCATTCGAAACAGTTTAACCCATCCAGATCTGACCTATGAAAGCAATCTACCTCCTACTCATCGCGGCAGCAACCTGCATCTACACGGTAGATGCACAGCTACCCCCCACGCTCTGGACCCATGATTTTGCCGGAGCCACCCAATTTGCCGACATTACCGAAACCGCCGACGGTCGCTTGCTAGCGCTTGGAACCAACCGCAACCAAAACTTGTGGCTGCTGTGCCTTGATGGGCGAGGCGATACCCTCTGGAGCCGAACCTACATCCAAAGTGGCGCCAACCGGCCCGAGAGAATACTACACCCCACAGACAACCGTATCGTTATGGCATCGGTAGTAGGCAATGCAACCGTTGGCTATATGGCCTGGCTGCTTTGCACCGATGCCGCTGGCACAGAACTGTGGCGCAAGACCGGAGCGCCTCAGGGCAGTAACCCATCGACCGATGTGGGATTCGATAGCAATGGAAACCTCTGGTGGCTTACCATACAGCAGGGCGCTCCCAACACCACCCGCTTGAGCCGTCTCGATTTGGAGGGAGCCGAGCACGCACAACACATCTATTCCGACACGCACGACTTTGAAGGCCGAACCTTACGGGTGCTGGCCGACGGATCGGTAGCGCTCTCTGGAAGCAGAAAAAAGGCAGGAATGAGCGAAGTCTGGACCATGCGCATCGATGCAGAGGGCAAAGAGGTCTGGCGGCTTTTTCAACCGCAAGCCTCGGCCATCAATTATGCGGAGTGCATCTGCTCTATGCCCGACAATACCCTGCTGGTGGCAGGAACCACCGGAGTTGTAATGAATCCTGATGCGGCACCCGAAGACCAGGTAGTCGACCGCAATGTTATGGTGTCGAAGATCGACCCAACGGGTAAGCTTATCTGGACAAAGCAGCACGACCGCGAGGGTTGCGAAACGGGCAATGCGCTGGTGGTTACGGCGCAGGGCGATATTCTGGTGGCCGGTGGATGCGAAACCAGCTATACCGGCACCCTCGGCCCCTGGTTGTTGCTGCTCAACCGACAAGGAGAGAAGGTCGACGAGCAGGTTGACCGTTTCAGGTTTATGGGAGACCGGGCCTCTCGCATCATACAAACTTCCGACGGTGGTTTTGTGATTACAGGTCCCGGAAGGGTTGCAGCCGACAGCCGGCGGCAGTTGGGCTGGATTAAAAAAGTGGGGCCCCTACCTTAAGCCTTGCGTTGGCGCTCTGCTTGGTGGTGTTCTCTAAATCGGCTACTTTTACCCCACAAATTTTGGTATGGCATCATTCAACTACATCGACCTGGGCAGTGCCGATTACAAAGCATGCTGGGAGCAGCAGGAAGCCCTGCACGCCGAAGTGGCAGCAGCCAAAGGCAGCGGATCGGCAGGCACCGATAAAAACTTTTTTCTGTTGGTGGAGCACCCCCATGTGTACACTATGGGCAAGAGCGGCAACGCAGGCAACATGCTTATACCCGATGCAATTCTTCAAAAAATCAATGCTGCCTTTTACCGCATCAACCGGGGAGGCGACATCACTTACCATGGCCCCGGACAGCTGGTTGGCTATCCAATACTCGACCTTCAGCATGCTAAGCTGGGCATCAGGGAGTATATTTACCGAATGGAGGAAGCCATTGTGCAGACCATTGCAGAATATGGGCTAAAAGGCGAACGCAGGGAGGGAGCCACTGGGGTCTGGATCGACCCAAAACATCCCGTAAAGTCGCGAAAAATTTGTGCCATCGGCGTTAGGGTAAGCCGCCAGGTTACCATGCACGGTTTTGCACTCAACGTAAACCCCGATATGCGGTACTACAACTACATTAATCCCTGTGGCTTCGATGCCGGATCGGTTACTTCGCTGGTACAGGAAACAGGGAGCGACATTCCAATGGACGAAGTGAAACAGCACATAAGAAGGCATTTCAACGCGCAGTTTTGAGGCAGGGCCGAACAAACCAACAATTTCAAAACCCCAGATGGTGTTACCTTATTAACTTTCGGCGTTTATCCTGCTGGGCCTGGTAGATGCTCGCATTCAGCTCAAAACCAATGAGTAGGATTAAGGAAAACGCATAAATCAGTAGCAACACCACCAGCAGGGTTCCAATGGAACCATAAAGCTTGTTGTATTGATTAAAGTTGTTGATGTAGTATGAAAAACCTGCCATGGTGGCTATGCTGAGCATGGTAGAGAGGCTCCCTCCGGCAGAAATGAAGCGCCACTGCGACTTTTTGGCGGGTGCCATGTAGTACAGAAACGAGTAGGTAAAAAAGAGCAACGCTATAATGATGACCCACTTACCAAACACCAGCATAAAATAGGAGAATCGGTCGAGATGGGGCAGATTGACAACCAAAAGGTTGAGCGCAGTCTGCCCAAAAGTAATCAACGCAATGGCAATGGTGAGCAATACCGATAAAATTAGCAACAGCCAGATGGCGGCAATACGCTGACTGACCCAACTGCGGCGCTGAATGCTGTGTACAGTGGCATCGAAGGCCGAAATCATAGAGGCAATGCCGTTGGTAGAAAAAATCAGTGCAAACAAAAACCCAAGTGAAAGCAAGGTGCCGCGTGGCTGCAGTATAATATCCTCCACGGTATCTTCAATGGCTTCGTAAACCCCCACGGGAACCATCGACTCGATGACCGAAAGGAGCAGGACCTGAAAATTCTCGATGGGAACGTATGGAATGAGGGTAAAAATAAAAATTATCGCCGGAAAGAGTGCGATGAAAAAGTTAAAAGCAATGGCCGAAGCGCGGGTAGGAAGGGCCCCGTCGACTATGCTGCGGTAGAAGAAAACACCTACATCGTAAAGCGGGGTGCGGTCGAAAAAGGGCAGCGTTACCTTCCTGGCTCTAACATACACCTGTAGCAGCTTCCATTTGCTGCGCCTGATCAGTGCTGTGAGCCTTTCCGACATTTAGTCCTCCTTTTCGATGCGCAACTGATGGATGATTACCCGATCGCCGCTTTTCTTGAGCAGAAAGTAAACGCGGAAGGTCTCCTGACGGGTAATAAGGTTGCCAATAACGTATTGGGCATCCTCCTTGCCACGGGTGTGCTTCTCTTCGAATCGTTCGGGGGGATATTGGGTGAAGAAATTGCTGACAATCTGTTCGGCCTGTGCCTTGCTGTAAACATTGTCGTTATCGAGAATTACAAGCTCAATATTCTGATTAAAGTAGGAGGCCAATACCCTGGCATTGCCAGAACGTAAACTTTGGAAAACTTCATCGGGCACCTGCGCCGTCAGCTCTATTCCCGACATCATGAATGTGAGCAGAACGACCAGAAAAACCCTCTTTTTAAACATCTTCATTGTAGTTCGATTACTAATTTTGCCACCTTTACTAAACAAAAAGCGTGCTAAAAGAAATTGCACCGACAATTAAATTGTAAATTTAAGCATTTTCTGATACGAAACCGTGCATGAAGTTAACACTTTTGATGACCGGAAAAACCGATGCAGTTTGGTTGCAGCAAGGCTTCGATATGTTTGCAAAACGGCTGCAGCACTATGTCTCCTTTGATGTAAAAGTGCTGCCCGACCTAAAAAATACACGCCATCTCGATGCGGCTGAGTTTCGCGATCGGGAGGCTCGGCAGTTGTTGCCTCTCATTTCGGGAAAGCCTGATGTGTACCTGCTCGACGAAGTCGGCGACCTCCTCTCATCGCGCGAGCTGGCCCGATTTATCGAAAAACGACAACTCTCTTCGGCCAAAGAGATTATGTTTGTAATTGGGGGGGCCTATGGATTCTCGCAGGAAGTCTATCAGGTAGCTGCCGGCAAAATATCGCTTTCGCGCATGACCTTTTCACACCAAATGGCGCGTTTATTGTTCGCAGAACAACTCTACAGAGCCTACACCATTATAAGAGGCGAAAAGTACCACAACGACTGAGGGTATTATGGACAACCAGAAGATGATGAAACAGCTTTCGGTCCTCGGGCAGCGTTACAGAGCGATGTCTCCCGGAGCAAAAAATGGCATTTTTGCCACCTTGGCCGTGTTGCTTACCGTTGTGGCATTTCTGATTGAGAGCGGATTACTGATGCAGCATGCCGATATGCGACGGATTGCCAATTTTCAACGCCAGCTACACCAAAAGGAGTTGCGGCTGCAACGGGATTTGGATCAGGCAGTAAAACTTTTCGAAAACAACAACTTCTGGGACAACTTCCTGACCGATCTGGCTCCCGTCGCCCAGCGGATGAACGAAAGAGGCTCGGCTTTTCTGGCCTACAACAACGACCGTCTGTTTTACTGGTCGAACCACAATGTTGCCTTCGGCGACCTCATTCCATCCTCTGTCGATTCGGTACCCCGACTCCTGATTTTACCCAATGGCTTCTATCTCACACGCACGGCAGTGAGCGGAAATATGTCGTTCGTTGGACTGATGCTGATAAAGAACAACTTCCCACACGAAAACGAGTATCTCGTAAACGACTTTGCAGGCGGCCTCTCACTTCCGGCCGACTACCGGATTATTATGCCCGGAACCACCTTCGGACAGCCGGTTACCGACATCAAAGGCGAAGTGCTCTTTTCGTTGCAGCCCGAGGGCGTTATAGCTTGTTCCATAACACAGCTCTATCTGCCCGGATTGCTCTACTTCGCCGGACTGATTCTGATGATTCTCTTTTTCAGAAAATTGTTCGCCCAACTGGGTCTTGTGGTGGGCATGCGACTTATTTTAATGGCCAGTCTGCTCTTTTTTCTCTATTGGGTGCACATCACCTTTCGGTTTCCCCGCATATTTTACCAACTCGATCTCTTCTCCCCTGCTCAATTTGCCTATAATTTTTGGCTACCCTCGCTGGGCGACTTTCTGCTCATTTCGGCTGCCTTTTTCTATTTTATGCTCAGCCTGTACAAAGAGTTGCGCCTCGGTGTTTTTGAGAGAAGCACAGGAATTCCCCGCCGCTCGTTGCTCTTTGGCATGCTGCTTACAGCCGGAGCCATCTACCTGCTGGTTGACTATTTTATGCGGGAACTCATCTACAACTCGAGTGTGCAGTTTACCCTCAATAAAATCAACGAAATTTCTCCCCCCACGTTTATAGGTCTTGCCTCGGTTATGCTGCTGCTGTTCGGACTCATACTTCTAACTGCGCGCATAGCCATTGAAGCACAACACATACTGAAAGGCAGTATTACCTATCTGGTCTTTCCGGCTACCGCAACTGTGCTTATGGCTACCCAATTGCTGTTGGGTTTCAGGGTTTCGTGGCAACCTATGGTGATGTTTGCCGTTATCAGCTCCATTACCATGCTTTTGAGCCCAAGGGGCAATCAGCGCCATGCACTCAGCTTTTTGGTTTTGATTATCTCAATTACCACGGTATATACCCTGCAGTTGATTTACAGCACCACGGTAAGCAAAGAGCGGGAGATACAAAAGCTACTGGCGGTTTCGTTGGTGGCAGAACACGATCCGGCCGCGGAGGTGTTTCTGGCCGAAATTCAGGAGCAGATTTATATAGACCCCAACATACCGGGCTATCTGCTGCAACCCTACGAAGTACTCGAAGAGTATCTCGAACGCACCTACTTCAGTGGATTTTTCAGACAATACGACCTGCAGATAACCATTTGCACAGGCAGCGACAGCCTTATACTGCACCCCAATCAGGAGATAGTACCCTGCTTTCCCTTCTTTGATGAGATGATTGGCAGCTACGGCTACCGACTGCCCGGAACCACCAGTTTCTACTTTCTCGACAATTTGAACGGGAGAATCTCCTATTTCGGACACATTCATTATCCGCTCACTTCCGACTCGATTGGGGTATCGATCTTTCTGGAACTCAACTCCAACATCCCTTCCGAAGGAATAGGATTTCCGGAATTGCTCATTGATCAGTCGGTTCGAAAAACCGCCAGCTACAGGCGGTTCGATCATGCCAACTACTATGGCGGGGAGCTGGTAGACCGCCACGGAAACTACCCCTACAACTACTACATTTATGCCTACGATATTGGCGAAGGGGAGTTTGTTTACCGTACATGGGACAATTATGAGCACCTCATATACAGCAACCGCGACGACAACTACGTTATGGTAAGCAGAAGTCTCTACTCCTTTGTAGATTACCTGATTTCGTTTCCCTACCTCTTTGTGTTTTATCTGATTTTTTCGATTGTTACCCTGTTGCTCATTAGGCCTGCCTTTAAAACCCAACAGATTCTGTTCGACCTAAAGTTTAAAATTCAGGCGGCCATTATCTCCATAGTCTTTGTGTCGCTGTTGCTGGTTGCCCTTGGCTCGGTATTTTACCACATCGAGGAGTACAAGCTTCGGCTTCAAGACGACCTGAATGCCAAAATGCACTCGGTATCTACCGAAATTGACCTCCGGCTGGGCAGTGTAAACGCCATTACACCAGAAGTTACCGAGTGGCTATCGCGCGAACTGGTGGAACTGTCGAACATCTTTTTGGCCGACATCAATATCTACTCTGCCTTTGGCGACCTGCTGGTTTCGTCGAGGCCAGAGATCTTTAACAAAGGATTGGTGTCCCGAAAAATCAGCACCCAGGCTTACCAAGCGCTGTACGAACAATACCAGGTTAATTTCTCGCAACCCGAGCAGATTGGCCGGCTGAAGTTCTTATCGGCGTATGCCCCCATCATCAACAACAACGGCGAGTACCTAGGTTTTATCAATTTGCCCTATTTTACACAGCAAGACCGCTACCGGCAGGAGATTTCCACCTTTATCGTCGCCTTTATCAACCTCTATGTGCTGCTCTTCCTTGCCAGCATTCTGTTGGCAGTTTTTATTTCCAAACAGATAACCAGACCGCTGGCAGCCATACGCGAAAACCTGCGCAAGATTGAACTGGGCAAGCGCAACGAACCCATCAACTACGCAAAAGACGACGAAATTGGCAACCTGGTGAGGGAATACAACAAAAAGGTAGATGAATTGGCGGTTAGTGCCGATTTGTTGGCACGCTCGGAGCGAGAGAGTGCCTGGCGGGAAATGGCCAAGCAGATTGCCCATGAGATTAAGAATCCGCTTACCCCAATGAAGCTCAACATACAGCACCTGCAGCGCTTTTCGGGCAATGAAACCACCTACCGGGAGGCGGTAAACCGGGTTGCCGATACCCTTATCGCACAAATTGACTCCCTTTCGGAAATCGCCACCGAGTTCTCGAATTTCGCGAAGATACCGGGCACCCGAAAGCAGATTTTCAACCTTGGATTCGAAATTTCCAAAACGGTCGAACTTTACGAAAACGACCACCGGGTGAAAGTGGTATTCAACAGCGGCGATTGTGGCGAAACAAAGGTAAATGCCGACCCCGAGCAGCTTTCACGTGCTCTTATCAACCTCATTAAGAACGGCATACAAGCCATTCCGCCCGACAGAGAAGGTATTATACATATCGGCCTTATGAACCAGGATCCAATGGTGGTAATATCGGTTACCGACAATGGCAGCGGCATTGCAGAACCATTGCGGGAGCGAATGTTTAGTCCCAATTTTACCACCAAAACGAGTGGCATGGGCTTGGGGTTGGCCATTGTTAAAAGCATTGCCGAAAATTTTCATGGCAGGGTATGGTTCGAAACCCAAACCAATGAGGGAACCACCTTCTATCTGGCCATTCCGGTATATATGGAGGTTGTTTAACCTTTAGGGCGGAAGGTTTTCCGCTACCTAACGATTGCTGGTTACAGATGATCAAAGATTCCCCTTACCCCGGGTTGCCAGCCAAACCCCGGATTGAATTCCTAATCCCACGGATTGAAATCTGGGACTATTCATATTCATCCTTGTTGGGGTTGTTCCAATGCGCAATCCTGAAGGGATTGAACAATAATAGCCCTGTATGAAATG
>CAYGIQ010000024.1:0-23659 GCA_964349885.1 uncultured Prolixibacteraceae bacterium
ACTTATACAGGCTAGGATTGCAGAGACCGAACTTCGAGCACCTTTCGATGGGTTTGTCGGACTCCGAATGGTTAGTGAGGGGGCTTTTGCCAATACCCAAACCAAAATTGTTCGATTGGTCAAAATCAGTCCACTTAAAATTGAATTTTCTGTCCCTGAAAGGTATGCAGGAGAGATAGTGCCGGGATACCCGATAACTTTTGTCATTGATGGTGTCTCTGAGCAGTTCACTGCCAAAGTATATGCCATTGAACCCAAAGTGGATATCAATACCAGAACCATTGTGGTTAGGGCGCTTTATGCCAATGCAAACGAGGAGCTTAAACCCGGTAGGTATGCCAGTGTAAGAGCGACCCTTTCTCAAATCGAAAATACAGTTTCGATACCCACCGAAGCCGTTATCCCTGAGATGGCGGGCGAGAAGGTTTTTGTCTATCGCAATGGACTTGCCGAGGAGGTGCGTGTTAACATTGGTCTTCGCACCGAATCGCATATTCAGATTCGGGAGGGACTAAATTTTGGCGATACATTGCTTACTACTGCGATACTGCAATTGCGACAATCGCTTCCTGTTCAGCTCGATACGCTTGTAACCAATCAAACAATTGAAATTCAGGAATTATGAGTTTATCATCCATCAGCATACAAAGGCCCGTATTGGCAACCGTATTCTCCCTTATCATTTTGATTTTTGGAGGTATCGGTATGACATTTCTTGGTGTGCGGGAGTTTCCCAGTGTCGATCCCCCAATCATTTCGGTTGATACCAGCTATCCTGGAGCCAATTCCGATGTAATAGAGACACAGATTACCGAACCCCTAGAGCAATCGATCAATGGTATTCCTGGTATTCGAACGCTTACAAGTCGAAGCAGTCAGGGACGTAGCAGCATCACCGTCGAGTTTGAACTGTCGGTCGATATGGAAACTGCGGCCAACGATGTACGCGACAAGGTTGCTCAGGCTCAACGATTTCTACCTCGCGACTGCGATCCACCAACTGTTTCGAAGGCCGATGCCGATGCCTCACCCATTATGATGGTGGCCGTAAAAAGTCCGCGTCGTACCTTGCTCGAGCTGAGTGAAATTGCTGAACTCACCTTCAAGGAACAGTTACAGACCATTTCAGGGGTAAGCTCCATTATGATTTGGGGACAAAAACGTTATGCCATGCGCATATGGCTCGATCCTGCCAAGTTGGCCGGATATCAGATGACCCCTCTCGATGTCAGAAATGCTATAATGCGCGAAAATGTCGAATTGCCCGCAGGCAGCGTCGAGGGAAATACCACAGAGTTAACCATTCGAACGCTTGGTTTGATGACCACCCCTGCCGAGTTCAACAATCTTATTTTGAAGCAGTCGGGCGACCAAATTATCAGGGTACAGGATATCGGTCGTGCCGAGGTTAGTCCCGAAGATTTGAGGGGAATCATGAAGGTAAATGATATCCCCGCGGTAGCCACAGCCATTATTCCCCAACCCGGTGCAAACCATATCGATATCGTTGACGAGGTATACCGAAGGCTGGAGTTTATTCAAAAGGACTTGGCCGACGATATTATTGTTGAAATTGGATTTGACAATACCCAGTATATACGGCAGTCGATTAAAGAGGTTCAAAACACCATTATTCTGGCTTTTATATTGGTGGTTCTTATCATCTTTTTGTTTCTGCGAGATTGGCGAACCACCATAATTCCCATTCTGGTGATACCGGTTTCGCTCGTGGGATCCTTCTTTATCATGTACATGGCAGGCTTCTCTATCAATGTTTTAACACTGCTGGCTATTGTTCTTTCCATCGGTTTGGTGGTAGATGATGCTATTGTAATGATGGAGAACATCTATGTTAAGATTGAGCAGGGAATGACGCCGCTTGAGGCCGGTTTAAAAGGTGCCAATGAGATATTTTTTGCCATCATAGCCACTACGATAACGCTTGTGGCAGTATTTTTCCCCATTGTATTTTTGGAGGGTATGACCGGCCGGTTGTTCAGGGAATTTAGCATTGTAATTGCCGGGGCGGTAATGATTTCGTCGTTTGTGGCACTTACCCTCACCCCCATGCTTTCTACCAAGCTTTTGAAAGCACGGCAGAAAAGGAGTGCGCTTTACAATCTAACCGAGAAGTTCTTTGTATGGATCAATGAGGCTTACAGAAAATCGCTACAGAGTTTCTTGGATCTTAAGTATATCTCTCTGGTCATCCTTGCGATCTCCTTCGTTCTTATTTTTGTACTTTGGAAAACTATTCCTGCAGAGATGGCTCCTCTCGAGGACCGTTCTCAACTTAATATCAATATTTCAACTCAGGAAGGTGCAACTTACGAGTTCTCACTGTCATATGTAGAGGAGGTAGGTGCACTTGCACAGGAGATTGTTCCCGAACGCCTGATTGTGCAAACCATGATCAGAGGGGGCGGTGGTTTTGTAAGGGTAACCCTTGAGCACCCGTCGCAACGCACCAGATCCCAACAGGATATCGCAAACCACCTTACCCGTGAATTGCGCAAAATGACACGTGCTCGTGCCAACGTTATACAGCAATCTACTTTTGGGGGTCGCAGGGCTGGCTTGCCCATTCAATACGTATTGCAGGCCCCCAACATCGATAAGCTTCGTGAAATTCTTCCCGCTTTTATGGCTGAGGTCTATGATGACCCGACCTTTGTTATGGCCGACGTAAATCTTAAATTCACCAAACCCGAATTGCAGATTGTCATTAACAGAGATAAAGCCAATTTGCTGGGCGTTTCAACCCAAAATATCGGACAGACACTCCAATTGGCACTTAGTGGGCAGCGTTTCGGTTATTTTATCATGAACGGTAAACAATATCAGATACTTGGAGAACTCGCTAGGGAAGACCGAAATAAGCCTCTCGACCTAAAGTCGCTTTACGTGCGCAACAACTCCGGGCATATGGTGCAGCTCGACAACTTTGTAACACTGCAGGAGCAGACTGCTCCTCCGCAGTTATTCCGCTACAATAGATTTGTGGCTGCAACCATCTCCTCAGGCCTGGCCGAGGGCAAAACCATTAGCCAGGGACTCGAAGCGATGGACATGATTGCCGCCAAAGTGCTCGACGACTCTTTCAGGACCGCTTTGGCAGGTGACTCCAAAGACTTTATGGAGAGTTCTTCCAGCCTTATGTTTGCTTTCCTTTTGGCCATCGTCCTCATATTCTTGGTGCTATCGGCCCAATTCGAAAGCTTTAAGGATCCGATCATCGTTATGATGACCGTACCGTTGGCCTTAACAGGAGCGCTGCTCTTTATGTGGTATTTCAATATTACGATGAATATCTTTAGCCAAATTGGTATCATCATGCTGATAGGCCTTGTTTCTAAAAACGGTATTCTGATCGTTGAGTTTGCCAATCAGCGCAAAGAGGCTGGTATGAACAAACGGGAAGCTATCGCCTTTTCTGCTGCTGCCCGGTTTCGACCCATTCTTATGACAAGTCTTTCCACCATTCTGGGCGTAATGCCATTGGCCCTTGGTTGGGGAGAGGGAGCTCAAAGCCGCGTGGCGATGGGGGTTGCTGTTGTAGGAGGGCTAACCATTGCAACGTTCCTTACCTTGTACGTAGTTCCTGCAATATACCTATTCATTTCAAGTGAATCCAAAAATATCGACAATGAAGTTACTGGTTCAGCCAATGTGTAATATGCGTAATAAAATTTTTCAGATACTTGTTGCTTTGGTTTTACTGTTTGGCACCTCCACAGTTAACGGACAGGAAGTTTACGATCTTACACGATGTATTCTCACAGGGCTCGAGCGCAATTACGCTCTCCAGATTGTGCGCAACCGTGAGGAGATTTCCTCTAATAACTTTTCCCCTGGGAATGCCGGGCAACTCCCTACGGTCTCACTTACCAACCGGATGGGGGGAACCATGAACTCCTCCGTTCAAAATCCACGGGAGGGAGAACAGGTTGTAAACAATGGCGTGCACAATACTTCAGGTTCAATGGCAGCTACACTTGGCATGAATCTTTTCAGAGGGTTTCAGGTGAAAACAACCTACGAAAAACTGGGTGAGCTCAAACAAATGGGTGAGCTCAATACCCAGATGTCGGTCGAGAACCTCATCAGCCGCATTGTTTCAGAGTACAACTATTACATTCAGCAACTTACCCTTTACCACAACCTTGCCTATGCTGTATCTCTTTCGCGTGAAAGGGTGCGAATAGATGAACAACGTTATTTACTGGGTTCCTCTTCTAAACTGCAGCTTTTGCAGGCGCTGGTATACTTAAATGCCGACAGCTCTCGCTATGCCCGGCAAACCGAAGTACTCAATGCATCCCAGATAAGGCTGAATGAATTGATGGCATCTGACGATCTGAGCGAAGCCATCATCATTCAGGATACAGTTATCTCTATCGATGAAACACTTGTTTATGAACAGCTCTATGCGTCGACCGTACTGAACAATACCGGATTGCAGATTGCTGCGAAGAATCGATACATCACGGAGCTCGACTATAAGATAATCGCTTCTCGCGCTTATCCCTATTTGAATTTTACAACCGGATATAGTTATAACTACAGTGGGTTCGAAAGCGGATCCATGCGCAATCAGCAGGTTCGGGGTATGAATTATGGATTAACACTTGGCATCGACCTCTTTGATGGATTGAACCGGCGCAGAGAGCGAGCCAATGCCATCATTGATCAATCAAACCAACAATACGCCTATCAGCAGATTGAAATGGAGATTACCGGCGATTTGCTCACTATTTTTTATGCCTATCAAAACAACTTGAGACTGCTCAAAATGGAAGAGCAAAATCTTGAGGTAGCCCGCGAAAATTTGGAGATTGCGTTGGAGCGTTACAAGTTGGGTAGCCTCTCTGGAATTGAACTACGGGAGGTTCAAAAAAGTTTGCTTGATGCTGAGGAACGCCTGATCTCAGTAAAATATCAGACCAAATTGGCTGAGATCTCTCTAATGCAGATCTCGGGAAGAATTCTGGAATACGTTTAAATGGATTACCCATCACAGGCAAATCATTTAATGCCTATTTTTGCCCGTGATGAAACATTGGCCCTCAGAAGCGATTTATAGCCAAATGAACGAATTGGGGAGGCAGCGTGTTCCGTTTGTTTTCCTTTTGGATGCCTTCGCTCGTTATGGTTTGCTGGCACCCCTGTCTGATGCTGGTGATTTGCTTCTGTTTGATGTACCTCTGGGTAACAATTTGCCACCAAAGGGTCCAAAGCCAAAACTTCGACGGTGGAATATTGAGCCAGTTGATTGGCAGAGATATTTGGAAGGGTTTAATTTGGCAATGTTCCATATTTCTCGTGGCGATTCATTCCTCCTTAATTACACCCAGCCTACCAAAGTCGATACAGAAGCTTCCCTAAGGGAGCTGTTTGATATCAGTGGTGCACGCTATCGGATACATTTGTACAATTCATTTACCTGCTTCTCTCCAGAAACCTTTGTTACCATTACACCCCAGGGAAGCATCAGTAGCTTTCCAATGAAGGGAACTGCCGAAGTTGATGATGCACTCAGCGAAATGAGGCTGCTAATGGATAAGAAGGAGCTGGCAGAGCACCACACCATTGTTGATCTTATTCGCAACGACCTTAGCAGGGTGGCTTCCCATGTTGAGGTAAAAAAATTCCGGTATACCGAGAAGATTGAGACTCCTTTTAAACAAATCATTCAAGTTAGTTCGCACATTTCGGGTCATCTTGGTTCTGATTGGTACAATCGAATTGGAGATATTTTTGCTGCTCTTTTACCGGCCGGCTCGGTAACTGGAGCTCCCAAATTGAAAACCGTTGAGGTAATTCGTGAGGCCGAACAATATGATAGATCTTGGTACACAGGTGTGTTTGGCTTTTTTAACGGCCTGGAGTTGGATAGTGGAGTTTTAATCCGATACATAGAGCAGGGTGAAGGTGGTCTTACCTATAAAAGTGGTGGCGGAATAACCCATCGGAGTGATCCGGAAAAGGAGTATGCAGAACTAATCTCCAAAGTGTATGTCCCTATTGCTTGAGACGATTATGGTTTTCAACCGGCAGCCGATGAACCTCTCGTGGCATAACCAGAGGTTTATCAGCTCCATGAGAAGCAACTTTGGCATCAACCCTAAAAAGGATTTGGATGCGCTCATTACAATACCACCCTCCTGCGGAATGGGTCTGGTTAAGTGCAGATTTGTTTATGGTCCGGAATACGTTACTACCGAGTTTTTACCTTACATCAGACGCCCTGTTGCAACTTTAAAACTGGTTCACAGCAGCACCATCGAATACAACTTTAAGCATCTCGATCGCCAAAACCTTACGGACCTCTTTGATCGGCGTGGGTCGTGCGATGATGTTATTATAGTAAAGAATGGATTGGTAACCGACAGTTACTATGCCAATCTCGTCTTTTTCGACGGAAGCGACTGGGTTACTCCCGATACTCCCTTGTTGAAAGGAACCCAACGTGCGCGCCTTTTAAGCGAAAAAATCATTCGTGAGGCGACCATCACAGCAGACGATTTATCTTCTTTCGAAAAGGTAGGTCTCATAAATGCTTTCAACGATCTAACGGAAATGCCACAAATTGCCATCGAAAATATCAAAAGATGAGCAGCTTATAAATTTATAAGGGCACTTGTAGCTCTACCTTAAATTGTTTTCCCGATATAGCCAAGATTTCGAGGGAGCCTCCCAACAACGCTGCTCTTTGCTGCATAATTCGGATTCCCAGTCCGCCTTTTGACGGCGGACGCATCTCATCTGTGCCAGACCGCTCTATCGAAAGAATCAGCTTATTTGCATCGGCCAGCAATCGAACTGCGATTTTACCATCACGGCCGTGCTTAACAATATTGGTTAATGATTCTTCTGCTATGCGGTAAATGTTCGATTGCATAAAAGGAGTCAATTCATTATCTGCCAGAGCAATTTCAAGTTCCAGATTGTAATAACTTCTGAGTTGCATCTTGTTGATCAACTCAATGATGGCCACCGAAAGATTTTTATTGGGAATAAAATCCGTGGTCATCTCTGCCGATAATGCACGCACCTCTGAAATGGTATTGATAATGTTGGTTCTGGAATTCTTAAGAAGGGTTTCTATGCTGGCATCCTTTACCAATAAGATTGAATTTTCAATCTCTAGTTTAATCGAAACCAGCATTTGTCCGATGTGGTCGTGGATTTCCCTTGAAATTCTTCTTCGCTCGCTCTCCTCGCCACTTAGAAAGGCAATAATCTCCTTTGTATCGGTGCGTCCTTGTCTATGAAGTTTCTCTATCGCAATTTTCTCATCTTGTTGGCGCATATCTTCTGTGAGATCTTTGATCGACATCAGCACCATTTTCTGATCGTCGAAATAGACAAAACTTGCCGTTGCCTTAAAATCGCGCTGGTTTACCTTTTTTATTTTTATCCCTGAAGCATAGGTGATTCTTTCTCTGATTATGCTTTGAAACGGATTTTGGGTAGCGAGAATTTCTGAATAGTCCTCCGGAAGATCAACTCCGTGCTTAAACCCCATGAGATGCTGCGCGGCATGGTTGATATCTAAAACGGCGTAAGAAGTTGAATCGATCAGAATTAGTGGTTCATCCGATAAATCGAAAATGGTACGGTAGTGAAGCTCTTTTTCGGCTATTTTTTGCAAGTAGTCCGACTGGCGCTTTATGTTGTGCAATACGCCCGTTAGTTCGTTGTGGGAAAAATTTTTATCGAGAAAATAATCAGCACCATATCGATGCGCCAGATTGCTTTCAAGGCTGTTCCCGGCAGCCGACAGTGCAATTACAAAGGGAAGATGGATTTTCGGTCTGCGTGACTGCTCAATCAGAAATGAGGCTTCTTCCGGGTACAATCCTATATCAATCATCAATACCATAGGGGTTTCGCGTTCTAGTATAAGAGAAGCTTCGGTGAAATCTTGAGCTTCATACACCCTGAACATCTCCATTTGAAAAACAATGCTCTTTATATACCGGCAGATAAGCGGTTCTCGCTCTACTATAAGCAAAGCGGGCATTTCGGTATTGGGAATTTTTAGTTCGCTACCTGTTGGTTGGTCAAAAGATTTGTCTTTCATTTGGTTAGAATTCCAGGTGTTGAGCTGAAACAACACGAAACTTCAGATCCCAACCCTAAGGTACTTCTTATGGTAAGAGATCCTCCAAATTTCTCGACAAGTCGTTTCGAAATAATCAAACCAAGCCCGGAACCTTTTTTAAGCGGGATTTTGTTTGAAAATTGCATATAGGCACCAATGCTTCTTAATGCTTTTGGTGACATACCCTCTCCCTTATCAGAAATCACCAGTTCGAATAATGCACCATAATGTGTTCCATCTAAAATAACGGGAGTTGCAGGTTCTGAAAATCGGAATGCATTGTCTGAAAGCTCTCGAATGATTTTTCGGAGAAGCTTTTCCTCTATATCAAGGTTTGCTGGTTCTACATCTACTTGAAGATCCATAATTCTGTCGTATTTTTTTGCTATGGCAAAGGCTTCCTCGAAAATTATGGGTTCCAGTTTCGATTTGGAGGTAACGCTTTTAGCGGGCTGTACGATAAGTTCCATGTTTACGTACATAAGATAATTTTCGGCAAGCCGATGCAAATGCCTACCCCTTTCGAGTATGCTTTGGCCCATATTGGCCAGCTCTTCGTGCGTAAAAGCAGCAGGCTGCTCAGCCAGCAGTCCGCCAAGCCCGAGAATGCTGTTGATGGGTTCCGAAATTTCTGTTGGAAGCTGGGTAATGATTCGATTTTGGAGATTGTTCAGCAGCTCATCGGTTTGTTTTTTGGCAAGGTCAGCCTTTCCAAGTCTGGCTTCGATGGCCTTAAGCAGCTCAGAGTGTGTAAAAGGTTTGGTCAGATAGTCATCGGCTCCGATCTCCATTCCGGCGCGTATATCGGTTCGTTCCGAAAGGGCCGACATAAAAATGAAAGGTATTCCCTCTCCTCCGGCCATTTTTCGGATGGAGTTCAGCAGTGTCCGGCCATCCATTTCAGGCATAAGAATATCAGACAGTATAAGGTCTGGCATTTCTGCTTCTGCCATCCGAATGGCGGCATGCCCGTCAGATGCCTTAATCGCCTCCATTCCCTCATACGATAGCCAGGTTGCGATTTCATTAAGCAGAAAAACTTCATCTTCAACAATCAATATTTTCTTCATAGCCAATGTTATATAGGAATATTGAAGGTCACAGTAGTCCCTGCATCCAGCGTTGAAGTGATTTCGATGTTTCCTTTGTGCATTAAAATGGCATCCTTTGCCAACGGCAATCCTAATCCCAAACCCCTCTGCTTGTTTAGGTTGGAAGCCCTATAATAAGCATTAAAAACTTTGTCGACTTCCTTTTCTGGTATTCCGATGCCTTTGTCGCAGATGGTTACGACCGCCAAATGGTTAATCTGATTTAAGTTTACCTGAATGGGATTTCGTGGCGCTGAATAGTTGGCAGCATTGGAAACAAGGATCGAAACCACACTTTGAAGTATATTCGCATCATAGCTACACACAATTGGATGATTGGGAAGCTGAACTTCCAATTGGTGAACAAATTCTGGAGTCTCTGCAATTGTTTTGCACGCAGTTCGCATAAACTCCACTAGGTCACTGGTTTTTGGTTTAAAAATAAGCATGTTCTCATCCCTGCTCGATTGCTTTATCAACCTGTTCAATTGAGCGTTGAGTTCCTTTATCTGTTCACTTATTAATTGTAGACGGTTGTCAATTTCATCGTCGGCCATTCGGTTGCGGTAATGTTTTACCGATTCGGCAGCTGTTAAAATTTGAGCCAACGGGGTTCTGAATTTGTGGGAAGCCATTGAGACAAAACGCGATTTTAGATCGTTCAGCTGCCGCTCGATGAATAAGGTGTGTCTTAATTTGTCCTCGGTACTTTGGTGCTCTCCTTTCTCTGAAATTCGTATAGTTAAATTGACCAAAAGCTGGCAATAGGAATGTAAGACCCTTTCGGCTTCCTCAGGCCATTCCATGTCTGGTTTGCTGGCCCAAAGCAACATAAACCCGGCGGTTACTTCACCCGATTCGATGGGGGCAACGATTACCGATCCTTTGATGTGATTTTTTAAAATCTCTACAATCTCTTGGGCGTTTTCTGTCGATGGGTTGTATTTTCGAAGAATTTTCGTTTTCCCAGTTTGATGGATTAAAGCCTGCAACAACAGTTGTGGTGTGTCGCGATCCATAAAAATTTCACTAACATCAGAATGGCCTGGACCAAACCATACAAATTGGCGCACCAGTCGTTTGCTGCCATCCTGAACACCAAAAACCTGCACTGAACCGGCATGGAAGAAAGTACCGATGGCTCCAAGTCCTTCGGTAATCATTTCAGATAAGCGCTCCCCGGTATGGTTGAATATTTTCTCTGTAAGTTCGAGCAAGGTCAACAATAAATCTGAAAATGTTGCATCATTTTTGCTCACCGGACC
Organism: uncultured Prolixibacteraceae bacterium; assembly: GCA_964349885.1. Classification (GTDB taxonomy): domain Bacteria; phylum Bacteroidota; class Bacteroidia; order Bacteroidales; family Prolixibacteraceae; genus UBA1413. The sequence continues at coordinate 10,464 of CAYGIQ010000024.1, forward strand.
GAGGTAACCAGCATTCTGTTTTGCTGTCGGAATAGTAGGTTTATGGATAGGGAGTCGACTGTTATCATGAACTTTGAATTTGTTCTCTTCTCGTTTCTGGTACTTCATTTCAAATCAATAACCTGCTGCCTGTCCATCTTTTCGTGACTCCGAAGCACCAAGAAAAACCTTGTTTATATTATCCCACTGAATTGCTTGATATCCGCCATATCCTCCGAAATCGAACTGCAAAACATGCCCTTTTTGTATAAGGCTTCGTATAACCTCCCACGAAAATCCATTTTCAAGGGTAAGAATTCCTCCATTGGTCATCACTTCGCCGGTAGGTTCACTTGAGCCGTGGTGCTGGATCCTCGGAGCATCGCCTGCTTCCTGAATGTTCATTCCAAAATCGACAATGTTGCAAACAATCTGTACGTGTCCCTGAGGCTGCATTGCGCCCCCCATTACTCCAAAACTTAAGAATGGAACTCCATCTTTGGTTATAAATGCAGGAATTATCGTATTAAATGGCCGCTTATGGGGTGCATATTGATTAAAATGTCCCTCTTCGAGTGAAAACATCTCTCCCCGGTCGTGCAGGATAAATCCTAGCTTGCCTGGTGTCATTCCTGATCCCATACCACGGTAGTTGCTTTGAATGAGAGACACCATGTTCCCTTGAGCATCGGCTGTGGTTAAATAGATGGTATTGGGCTGATTGGGTACTCCGGGTGGATAGCTTCTTGCAGCTCTGTTCGGATTGATCAGTTTTGCCCTATCAGCTCCATAGGATTTTGATATAAGACTTTCCACTGGAATGGCGTTAAAGTCGGGGTCGGCGTAGTACTTTGCCCGATCTTCAAAAGCCAGTTTTTTGGCTTCGGTAAAATGATGGATGTATTCAGCCGATCCAAATCCCATAGCTCCAATATCGTAATTCTCAAGAATGGTAAGCATTTGAAGAGCCGCAATACCCTGTCCGTTGGGTGGCAGTTCCCAAACATCATATCCTCTGTAATTTACCGAAACCGGGTCAACCCATTCCGATCGGTGATCGGCAAGATCGCGCACTTCAAGGAAACCTCCGTTCTCCTTCATGTAGGCTGCTATTGCTTGGGCGATTTCTCCCTTGTAAAAAACATCTCTTCCTTGGTTGGCAATTTTGCGCAGTGTTTCAGCGAGGTAGGGATTGCTGAAAATTTCACCCTTTGCGGGAGTTTTTCCTCCTGGCATAAAGATTTCGGCAAATCCGGGAAAGTGTTCCAATGATCTTGCATTGCGTTGCCAATAGTAGGCAATAACTTCGCTTACTGGAAAACCATCTTCGGCATACCGGATAGCAGGAGCTAAAATATCCTTCATAGGAAGTTTGCCAAACTTGTTGTGCAGTTCAAACCATCCGTCAACACATCCGGGGACCGAAACCGGCAGCGGTCCGTACGCAGGTATCGATGTCAAATTGTTCTCTATAAAATATGCATAGCTGAGAGAATGGGGTGATCGCCCGCTTGCGTTCAGTCCATACAGCTGACCGCTTTTTGCATCCCAAACAATGGCGAATAGGTCGCCTCCGATTCCATTGCCCGTAGGTTCTACCAACCCCAGCACAGCATTGGCGGCAATAGCAGCATCAATAGCATTGCCGCCTGCCTTAAGTATGTCGAGGGCTGCCTGTGTGGCAAGAGGCTGACTGGTAGCAGCCATTCCGTGTTGCGCAATGACCTCACTGCGGGTGGCAAAATTGAAACCGGTGATTCGATCCTGAGATTTTGCCGTATAAGGCAAATGGAAAAGGATTACAAGGAACAGGAGTGTTACAAAATGCTTGGATTTCATCGAGATTGGAATTTGATTTATGAAACAAATAGATACGATTTCAAGGTTACTGAATGCCCAACATTCTTCTTTCTAAATGTATAAAAAATAGTTAACCCTACTTTGTTAGGGTTCTGATAATTCTTAAAGCACTGCAGCAACAAAGACTTTTGATATTGTAAAAAACCATCTTTGTTTATCCCAGGTCGTTGCGGAAATTCCTTATTGGGATAAGGTCCATTGCCCGAAAGCTGCTGTTTTCGGGCAACTCTATAAAAGTTTTGTTCAGCATAAACAACTCACTATTATAGACATCTTGCTGGAAACTATTTTTGCTGTGGAAGGGTTTCTGGTATGTAGTAAAATTTAATTCACATGCCGAGAGCTCCCATTCCCCTTCTTCATTGGTATATAAAAGCGGCAACCCATGAGTTCTGCAGATTACAGGGCGGTGTGTGTAAATCATGCAGGAGTGGTTCTTTAAAAAAATACATTGATCTTGAGGTGCCTCTTCAGGCTGTATTCCGCTATCCTTAATGTTTTTCAATATCGCATAATACTCAACGGGAAATATGCTGTAGTCCATACAGCAATGCGAACACCCCAACTTACAATTCATATGCTGGTGGTGCATCTTTTCGAGATCGGAAACCCTGCGGTCTATCTTCGCGATCAGATTTTGATATTTGGCTACCAATCCATCGGTGTTTTCCATTCAAAAGTTTTAGATGCACTTTATTGATGGCAATACCTGCGAATGTATTAAGAAATTGTATGAAATCGCTTAAAGAAATTTGTGGCCATTAGCCAATCATCGAAGTTTTGTACATTTATGCTTATATGAACTAGGTTCAACTAATCGCATTTTCTCGAGGTTGCCTGCAAAAAAATCCAAAAGCGATGAAGTATTCTATGGTGTATAAATCTTTTTTCGTTGTGGCATTGATGCTATTTCTTAAAATCAATGCATTGGCTCAGTTGCCTGATCATTTGCGTCATCTGGATATTGATCTGAGTCGTGAAGAGCGTATTGAATTGCTGCTAAATGAGATGACGCTCGAAGAGAAAATAGGACAAATGGTATACAGCGCTCCCGCCATCGACCGACTAGGAGTTTCAGCCTACAATTGGTGGAACGAGGCGCTGCATGGGGTAGCCCGATCAGGTTATGCTACGGTTTTTCCTCAGTCGATCACCATTGCAGGCTCGTTCGATACCAACCTTATGTACAGGGTGGCAACAGTTATCTCAGACGAGGCGCGTGCCAAGCATCACGAAATGGAGCGGCGCGGAAAACGCGGTATTTATCAGGGACTAACGTTTTGGTCGCCCAATATCAATATTTTTAGAGATCCTCGGTGGGGAAGGGGCCACGAAACCTATGGCGAAGATCCTTTCCTAACAGGTAAGATCGGTGCTGGGTTTGTTCGGGGATTGCAGGGAGATCATCCTGATTATTTAAAGGTGGTAGCTACTGCCAAACACTACGCTGTGCACAGCGGACCTGAACCTTTAAGACATGAATTTAATGCCCGGGTTAGCGACCGCGATCTTTTTGAAACATACTTGCCAGCTTTCAAACGGTTGGTTACCGAAGCCAATGTTTACTCTTTTATGTGCGCCTACAATCAATTTCGCGATCATCCTGCCTGTGCCAATCCATACCTATACAACATCCTGCGCAACGAATGGGGCTTCAATGGCTATATTGTTTCCGATTGCTGGGCCATAAGTGATTTTTTTCGTTTTCAGGGCTATTCGGCCGATGCTGCCGAGGCATCTGCCATTGCAGTTAGGGCAGGCACCGATCTCAACTGCGGAAACTCCTATCCCCGACTCAAACAGGCCATTGAACGTGGACTGATAACCGAAGATGAGATTGACGTTTCGGTACGACGGCTTCTCGAGGCCAGATTCCGACTTGGGATGTTCGATCCGCAGGAGGCAGTCCCCTATGCCCAAATACCTTTCAGTGTAAATGGTGCCGATGTACATGCTACCTTGGCGCGCGAAGCAGCTCAGAAGAGTATAGTGCTGCTTAAAAATTCGAATGATATTCTGCCTCTTGGAACTGACATTAAAACCTTGGCAGTGATTGGCCCGAATGCCGATAATTGGGAAGCCTTGCTTGGAAATTATAATGGAATAGCCAAGAATCCGGTAACGGTGCTTCAGGGAATAAAAAACAAGCTGGAGCCAAAAGTAACCGTGTTGCACGCCGAGGGCAGTCATCTCGCAGAAGGGGTTCACAATTTAGTACCTGTGCCATCGGTTTACCTCCGCAGCAGCGATGGTCGCCAAGGGCTTACCGGCAGCTACTATGCCAACGTTCGGTTTGAAGGCGATCCTCAGTTTATTCGCCTCGACGACAACATCGATTTTTATTGGGAATCGCACGCACCTTCGCCTGATTTGCCCGATGATGATTTTTCTGTTCGTTGGTCTGGCTACATTCTTCCCCCCATTACCGGAACTTACCAATTGGGCTGCTGGGGTATGCCCACGCTCGACGTTTGGGTTGAAGACGAAAAAATATTATCGCACAACACCGAACACCATGCTTTTCACCACGAAAGGCCCCTGTTTATGGAAGCCGGTAAAGCCTATAAAATCGTTTATGAGTACCGCAATTGGTATGGTGACGGAGATGTAAGACTTCTCTGGTCGATGCCTGGCCGCGATTTATTAAACGAAGCGCTCGAGGTTGCCGAGAAGGCCGATGCGGTGTTACTTGTGTTGGGTTTGTCGCAACGTCTCGAAGGAGAAGAAATGGAGCTTAAGGTCGATGGTTTTGAGGGCGGCGACCGAACGCATCTTAACCTTCCAACGGCACAGGAGGAGTTGCTGCAGGCCGTGCACCAAACAGGAAAACCACTTATTGTAGTCCTCCTTAACGGTAGTGCCCTCTCGGTAAATTATGCTGCCACACATGCCAATGCAATATTAACGGCTGGTTATCCGGGCGAACAGGGTGGAAATGCAGTTGCCGATGTACTCACTGGAGCATACAATCCTGCGGGCCGACTGCCGGTCACCTATTATGCTTCCGTCGATCAATTGCCCCCTTTTGATGAGTACGATATGCATGAACGCACCTACCGTTACTTCACCGGAGAGCCTTTGTTCCCATTTGGCCATGGCTTGAGCTATACCTCATTTGGGTATTCCAATCTGCAGTTGCCTAAACAGGCAGCAGCAGGCGAGGCCGTCTCTATATCGGTTAAGGTTACCAACACCGGATATTATGCGGGTGATGAGGTAGTTCAACTCTATCTTACCGATGAAGTGGGATCCACCCCCCGGCCAATCCGGCAACTTGAAGGATTTAAGCGCATTTCGCTGAAAGCCGGTGAATCGCAGGAGGTGTATGTTTCCCTCGATCCGGAGCAGTTCTCTATGATCAACACTGCTGGCGACAGGGTAATCGAACCTGGGTGGTTCACCATTACAGTTGGAGGAAAACAACCCGGCTTCAAAGGTTTGGCAGATGCCACAACTACCGAAACCATTAGCGGTAGGATACGGTTAACCGGAAGATTGTTTAAATTCGGAGTTCGTTAGAGAAGCTTAACTTTTTTTATATGCACGTTTTTTACGCTCCCAATGCCTGCCCTCCGCTGGTAACGCTCGATGAAACAGAGTCTGGTCATGCTGTTAGGGTGTTGCGTCTCAAACCAGGCGACCGAGTATGGGTCGTCGATGGCGTTGGCAGCAAAATGGAGGGAACCATTGAAACCGACCATCCCCGAAGGTGCAGTGTGCATATCGATGGAGATATAAAAATTGAATTCTCCTCCAGTGGACTGTTTACGCTTGTTTTATCGCCTCCCAAAAACAATGACCGAATGGAGTGGTTGGTTGAAAAAGCTACAGAAATAGGAATCCACAGTTTTGAATTCATACATAGTCGCTACTCCGAACGGAAGAGTATCAACACCGACCGGTTGCGCAAAGTGGCCATCGCTGCTATGAAACAGTCGGGTAGAGCTACACTTCCTTATATGGGTGAGATGGTTCCATTTTTCGAAATTGTAAATAAACCCTTCGATGGGAGTACTTTTATTGCCCATTGCTATCCTGGCGAAAAGCCCCATTTGATGGAATTGCTGAAACCCAATCAGAATATCCGTGTTTTAATCGCACCTGAAGGCGATTTCTCGCCCGAAGAGGTTCAACAGGCCCTAAAAGCTGGTTTTGAAGAGGTTTCACTCGGAAAGAGCAGACTGCGAACCGAAACCGCTGCTCTGGTAGCCTGCCACACCGCTTCACTGATCAATCCGTAAAGGCAATTGGTTCTGATGAAAATAGATGGTTGGTCAACTTTCATCTATTCAATGCATCGATGGATCCAAATTTATTTGGTTGACAAGCTATTTCCAGTTGGCTACAGCCTCTTTCCAAACGAATATTGTGATTGTAGAAGATTTGCTGCAACATACTCAAAACAGCAACATCAAAAAGTAACATGTGTAACGCAACAAGTTTTTTGGCTACAAATAATGTGTTGCCCAAACTGTTTGCGTTAATTCCCAACATACCCATTTAGAAATAGCCTTTGCTGGTTATCAATTGATTGTAATCCGATAACTGTTCCTCCGGCGGCAGTCATCGTGGAATGATTATGACCGGAAAAATTTGATGTTAACCCCAAAGTTTATTGCTTGTGAATCGCCCGTGGATTTGGAAGGCTTCTCTTTTTGTATGGCTAGCGTTTTTGCCGCTTCTTTCTGTTGGCTCTGGTTATATGGGTTTAGTGAATTCTAATGGCCTTAACTTCACCCAGGGGGGTACACCCAATATTAGTTGTCCGACCGATATGTTATGTATTTACTTGAGTTCGGCCCCTTTCGATCTTGTTCAGGACGATTATGTAGGGTTGTTCACCGGTAATGGGGTTGTCGGAAATCGCTTTTTCCCTTCCGAAGCCGGCATCGGGGAGCATTCCGTTACATTTACCTCTGCCAATGGAACTTGCTGGTTTACCATTGTTGTTTCGCCCGATTTTAGAACCGGAACGCACAATACGAACCCAATTGAGGCTTGTCCGGGATACAATCCTCCAGCATTAACCATTGTTGGCGCCAATGGTAAATTGCCATTAATGTATGAGTGGATTTTTGGGGGTATGGAGGTTGGTGATAATGTCAATGTTTACGATCATCCTCAAATTGCGGTAGATGGTACATTTGCTGTTTACGCAAAGGTTACCGATGCTTGCGGTACATCCGGAAATACATTGCCAAAAGTTTATACCATTCATCCTGAACCAGAGATTGTAATTTTGGGCGATGAGGTAACTTGTTTGAACCAACCTATCGATTTGCAGACTTTGGTTCAGGGGGGTGCCGGTAATTTCGAAAATTACCAATGGTTTAGGGGTACAACGTCCAATGGACCGTGGATGCCCATTGATGGAGCAACCACGGCAACGTATAAACCGTCGACCGATGTAACGGGCAGTTATTATTACCGTGTTACTTTAAATCCCAATGTAGCCTCCTGTAACCAAACCTCTGCTAACACAATGCTGGAAGTTGCTCCCGACGCCTATGCTCAAATCAGCGGCGGAGGAAGGATATGCTCTGGCAATTCAGTTGATATCTCATTCGAGATGGAGGGTGAGCCTCCATGGAGTTTAGTTGTTTCCGATGGTGAAAGTGTGTACCAACTGGATTCAATTTTTGAAAACTTTTATGAATGGACCCCAATCCCTGTAAAAAGCAGCGAATTCAGGCTCATATCAGCTGCCGATAGCCGTTGTCCCAGTGCCCGGCTGTCTGGAAGTGCATCGGTAGTGGTTGTGGACCCTCCGATTGTGTCGATCTCGGCTCCTGAACAGGTTTGTCGCACTGAAGCTCAAGTTTCGGTTGTTTTTACGAACCATACTGGGTATGTTGTTGAGATGAAATATCGTCTGAATGGCGCAGTGCAATCGACCTTGATCTTGTTGTCTGGAAGCAGCCATGAACTCACTTTCTCGACAGTTGGCATCGATCTTATGCATTGGGAATTTCTCTCTGCCTCGCCTTTGGGTGAAACCAACTGTGTCTTTCCATTGGAGGGTGGGACTACAACCCAGATAGCCGATAAAGCCGTCTCTGGATCACTCTTAGGTGCAAAGGAAATCTGTTATGGGGATTGGCTCCCTGAACTTTATCTTGCAGGTCATACTGGTATTGTCAAGTGGCAATATTCGCTTAATGCACTTCAATGGTATGCTATTGAAGGCGTTTCAGAAGCCAACCTACCCACCTATATTTTGGGACCCTTGTATCAGACAACGTGGGTTCGAGCAATGGTATCATCAGGTCCTTGCGAACCCGTTGCCACCGATGCGGTTATTATAAACGTCAGGCCTCCATTGCCCGACATTGTGATGCAACTGAATCAACCCGGATGCCTCGAATTAGCAGGAGGAATGGCTGTAGTCTCTCCTGTTGGCCCGGAATTCAGCTACAGTCTCAATGGTATTGATTATTCGTCTATATCAGATTTTTACGGACTACCCCCTGGCAACCATAGTCTGTATGTTCAGAATAAGACAGGGTGTGTTGTTTCTGTTAATTTTGACATAGATGCAACTCCCGATGTTCCAGCTAAACCCGAACTGGTGATAAAAAAGCCCGATTGCCAATTTAGCGATGGAGTTATCGAGGTTGTTTTTCCGCGGTCTGTAGACTTGCTTTACAGTCTTGATGGTACAAAATTTCAGTCTGCTCCCAAATTTGAAGGATTATCCGCAGGAGTCTATTCGGTTGTTGTGAAGAATCTTTATGGATGTGTTTCTGTAGAATGGGTGGTGATTGATGCCCTTTATGGAGCTCCCGATATCCCAAAAACAGAGGTGATCTTGCCTATTTGTAGCCATCCCTTTGGAACCCTGCAAATCGTTGATCCATTCGCCGAATATTCTTACAGCATCCAAGGAGGACCATTTGAACCCTATCCTCCTAACGGGTACGAAAACCTGTCCGTTGGAACCTATCTTCTGTCGGTAAAAAATAGCGAGGGGTGTGTCAGCTCCAAAATCATTGATGTTCCTGAGCCAGAAGATATCTCTTTATGGGCAGAGGTTCTTCCTGAATCTTGTTATGGGGCGGCGAATGGAGCTATCGATGTGCATCTGCTGACTGGCCAGGATTTACAGTTCAAATGGTCGGGACCAGAACATTTTTCTGCGACGTCAGCGTCCATTAGCGGCTTATCGGCAGGAAGCTATCATCTTGAGGTTTCGAATTCCGGCGGTTGCTTTTTGTCGGCCAATTATATTGTACATGGGCCCCTGGCTCCATTGGCGATAGAGGTGGAGATGGTGCATCCTGAATTGTGTGATCCATCCGACGGAGCTATGGCTGCTTTGCTCTCCGGAGGCGTCGCTCCTTATTCATTTCGATGGACCAACAGCAACGGAGAAATGGTTTCAAACGAAAGCCGTGCAGACGGGTTAAGAGCTGGTCACTATGTTTTGGAAATCTCCGATGCAGTTGGATGCACAATTCAGGAGAATTTTATTCTCGACTTCGCAGCGCCGGCAGACTGCAGGAATTATAGTGCATTGGTTGATGGGTTTGGTAAGTATGAGGTAGTAGGTAGGGATTTATTACTGACCGCTTACGATGACTGCAACCTATACGAACATTTTGCGATTTTGGTTGATCCCCCTGTGTTGTATTGTAGTGAATATATGGTTGAGCACGCTGTAAATATTCAATTGATTAGCCGATTGGGTACCGTGTATCAATGCACTGCCTTGATTGAATTGCGCGATACACTGCCTCCGGTTGCTGCATGCAGAGATACTGTTCTGTTTCTGGATGAAAAGGGTATGGCCTATCTTGAAACTCCATCCCTCGATCGGGCAGGTCACGACAATTGCGGACTGGCCACCAGTCGTTTAAGCAGGAACCACTTTGCATGCGGCGACGTCGGTATTCATTCTGTAAGTCTTATGATAACGGATGTTTATGGAAACTTTTCGAGTTGCACTTTTTGGGTAACGGTTGCCGATACCCTTCCTCCACGGTTAGTCGCTAAGGATGTCGAACTCTGGTTTACAACGTCGGATACCCTATGGTTGGCAGATGCATTATGGGAGCATTTGATTTTTGAAAATTGTTTTGTGCAAAGCGATACGCTCAGTAAGCATTTCTTCACCTGTTCGGATTTGGGCGAGCATAGCATAACACGCAATCTTACCGATGGCTCTGGGAATTCTGTTCAGGCCGAATTCAGAGTCGTTGTAAGATCAGGGACGCAACCTGTGACAGAATCCGACACTTTTATGGTTGTTTCTGGAACGCCTTCTTCTCTTGATATTATGTACAATGACCAAGGCCATGCAGGCGCATTTGTGCAATTGGTGGAGTCTCCCCGGTATGGCTCGGCATTTTTCGATACCGGAACAGGTAGTCTAACGTATCGATCGAATGCTGATTTCGTTGGCACCGATAGTTTGCGCTACGCCCTTTGTTCCGATGGAGGTATTTGCGGACCGATATGCGACACTGCGCTCGTGATAATCTATGTTATGCCCTATAATTTTCCGCCCGTGGCTTCGAACGACCGCTTTGAGTTGGGCAACTGCCACCAAATCGGGGAAAATGTGTTGCACAACGATTTAGATCCGGGCAGTGACATCTGGTTGGGCGAGGTTACACTTTTAAAAGCACCAAGTTATGGTACACTCCAAATTTTTTCCGATGGCCAGTTTTTCTACCAACCTGAAGGCAATTTTGTAGGGGTAGACAACTTTGTGTATCAGGTTTGCGACACAGGCTTTCCTGTTTTGTGCGATAGTGCCTATGTGCAACTGCACATTTTGGCCGATACCAATTGCGATGGCATCCCTGATGCATATACCATCGGGCTGTTTGTACCTGAGGGCTTTTCGCCAAATGGCGACGGAATTGGGGACCAATTCCGGATACTCGGACTTGAAGATTATCCGAATGCTCGGCTGAGGGTATATGACCGTTGGGGGCGTATTGTTTTTGATAGAAGGAGTTACGGGAACCTATCTGTTTGGGCAACCGAGGATGCCGCATGGTGGCGCGGAACCTACGAAGGTAGATATGCTCAAGATACCCTAGTGCCGCGCGGTAACTATATGTATTTACTGGAATTGGGGAATGGGACTTCTCGCCGCGGGATGGTTACAGTGGCCTATTAGGGTGCGCAAAACACCTTTTTTGTTTCATGCTGTTTGAGAACCTTCATGCATCTATTTAAATGGATAATATCAACTTTTCAAAACGAAACGGTTGGATTGAGTTAAAAAGCGGGTGTCAGACTAAAAAATGGTATTAATTTTATAGATCATTTTCCATTAACCCAGTTTTCCCAATCAACTTAGATCTGCTGTAATGAAAAGAATTGGATACTTAATGATGGCTCTTCTTTCGGTGGCATGTAACCCAACCATGTGGTCAGAAACCGAATACGGTGATATTCGCCTTGTTGCAAACAAGGGAGGCTTGAATCTTGGTTATTCCGCAACATCGGGGGTTGAACTGATTGTCTCCAAGGGTTTTGCTTTCAAAGATTTGAACCGGAACGGTAAAATCGACAAATACGAAGACTGGAGATGGCCAGCAGAGGAACGGGCAAAGGATCTGGCCTCGCGAATGCGGATTGAGGAGATTGCGGGCTTAATGCTGTACAGTGGACATCAGGCGCTTCCTGCGGCCGGCAGAGGCTTGTTTGGTGGAACATACAACAATCTGCCATTTTCTGAAAGTGGCGCAGCTCCTTGGGATCTTACCGATCAGCAAAAGAAATTTCTGATTGAGGACAATCTTCGACATATATTGCTTACCCGTGTAGAGAGTCCAGAGGTAGCTGCACGATGGAACAATGCTGTTCAGGCTTTGGTAGAGGGCATAGGTTGGGGCATACCGGCAAACAACAGTTCCGATCCGAGGCATGGGGTGGTAGCCGATGCAGAATACAACTATGGTGCCGGTGGACAAATCTCTATGTGGCCAGGTTCACTCGGACTGGCAGCAACATTCGACCCCGATCTGGTTCGCAGTTTTGGTGATATGGCTTCGCGCGAGTACCGTGCACTTGGCATTTCCACGGCTTTATCGCCCCAAATTGACCTGGCAACCGAACCCCGTTGGAATCGTTTTAGCGGAACTTTTGGAGAGGATCCTGATCTTGCTGCCGATATGGCCAGGGCCTATATCGATGGTTTCCAAACCTCAGAGGGGAATGCAGAGTTGCATTCTGGCTGGGGATATCATAGCGTTAATGCTATGGTAAAACACTGGCCCGGCGGTGGGCCAGAAGAGGGAGGTCGCGATGGCCATTTTGGTTATGGTGCTTATGCCGTGTTCCCCGGAAACAATTTAAAAGATCATCTTTATCCCTTTGTGGAAGGTGCCTTTAAGCTGGAAGGCAAAACCAGGGCTGCCTCAGCAGTAATGCCGTATTATACAATTTCATACAATCAGGACACCCTTTACAACGAAAATGTAGCCAATGGGTACAGTAAATATTTTATAGAAACCCTCTTACGCGGTACCTATGGCTACCAAGGTGTTGTATGCACCGATTGGCTCATTACTGGCGATGTAACAAGTGTTGATGTCTTTCAGGGCAAACCTTGGGGGGTAGAAGGGCTTTCGTTGGCCGAACGCCACTATAAGGTAATAATGGCCGGGGTTGACCAGTTTGGTGGCAACAACCAGGCTGGGCCGGTTATTGAGGCTTACCAGATGGGGGTGGCTGAGTTCGGGGAAGAATTTATGCGTCAGCGATTCGAGGTTTCTGCAGTTCGCTTGCTGCTCAACATGTTTAGGACAGGGCTGTTCGATAATCCATATCTCGATATCGAGGAGACGAACCAGGTAGTTGGCCATACAGATTTTATGGAAGCCGGATTCGATGCACAGCTAAAATCGGTCGTTATGCTCAAAAATCATAATTCAACACTTCCATTATCGAGAGGCACTAGGGTGTATATTCCCCAACGCCATGTTGCCGCCACACGCGATTGGTTTGGCAACCTGTCACGCGAAGGGTACGAAGATCCTATAAATGTTGAACTTGCTGCTGCCTGGTTCGACATCGTCGATACCCCGGAGAAGGCCGAAGTTGCCATTGTTTTTGTCAAAAGTCCTGAGGGAATGACTGGATACGATCTAGACGATTACAACCGTGGCAACAACGGGTATGTACCCATCAGCTTGCAGTACGGTCGATACACAGCTACCGAAGCCCGCGATGTAAGTCTTGCTGGGGGAAGTCCTTTTGAAGATTTTATCAATCGAAGCTACAAAGGAAAAACAGCAACTGCTTCGAATGTGGCTGATATGCGAAATGTGTTGGAGACCCATCGCAAAATGAAGGGAAAACCAGTTGTGTTGGTGGTCAATATGTCAAATCCTATGGTCTTC
>CAYGIQ010000024.1:23669-25580 GCA_964349885.1 uncultured Prolixibacteraceae bacterium
CCATATTGGTCCATTTTCAGGTGCAGGATCAAGCACTTTTGGAGTTGCTCACCGGTGGAGCCGAACCCACTGCTTTGTTGCCAATGCAGATGCCTGCCGACATGACGACAGTTGAAAAACAGATGGAGGATGTTCCACACGATATGGACGTGTATACCGATGCAGCAGGCAACCGGTATGATTTTGGTTTTGGTCTCAATTGGGGTGGTGCAATCAAAGATTCCCGCGTAACCCGATACAAACAATAAGCATCTTGAGTAACCATGAAAAAAGCCCCCTTAAAATGTTTTAAGGGGGCTTTTTAGTATAGAAAACCGAATTGATTAGAGTGGAATATTTCCGTGTTTTCGAACGGGATTGCTCTTCCGTTTGTTGCGCGTCATTTCAAGTGCATTAATGATCTTCAGGCGGGTCTCACGGGGCTGAATGATTTCGTCGATGTATCCCAATGCTGCTGCCTTATAGGGGTTGGCAAAGGTATCGCGGTATTCATCAACAGCCTTTGTTTTTTCCTCGGGCGACACAATATCGCGGCGAAGTATGTTTATGGCACCTTCAGGTCCCATAACTGCAATTTCGGCAGTCGGGTATGCATAATTCACATCAGCGCCAATGTGTTTGCTAGCCATTACATCGTAGGCCCCACCATAGGCTTTGCGCGTAATTAGGGTGATTTTGGGCACTGTAGCTTCGCAGTAGGCATAGAGCAGTTTTGCTCCGTGTTTGATGATTCCGCCAAACTCCTGACTGGTTCCAGGAAGAAATCCGGGAACATCTACAAAAGTTACCAATGGCAGGTTGAAGGCATCGCAAAAACGCACGAATCTTGCAGCTTTTGCCGATGAGTTGATATCCAATACACCAGCCAAGTGGGCTGGCTGGTTTGCAACGACGCCAACGGGCTGGCCGGCAAAGCGGGCAAATCCACATATGATGTTCTGCGCGTAATTGGATTGCACTTCCAAAAAGTGTTTGTTGTCGATTACTTTCTGGATGATATCATGCATATCGTATGGCTTGTTGGGATCGGCCGGGACAGCCTCTTGCAGCCCTGCGTCGATACGATCAGAGGGGTCGACAGTTGCTTTAACTGGGACATCTTCCATGTTGTTCGAAGGCAAGAAGCTTACCAGTTCACGAACCATTTGTATGGTCTGCTCTTCATCTTTGCCTACAAAATGGGCTACCCCGCTTTTTGAGCTGTGGGTAGAGGCCCCACCCAGGTCCTCCTTGGTAACGTCTTCGTGGGTAACGGTTTTGATTACATCCGGACCTGTAACAAACATGTGGCTGGTATCCTTAACCATAAAAATGAAATCGGTTAAGGCGGGGGAGTATACCGCACCTCCTGCACAGGCACCCAGAATAACCGAAATTTGCGGAACAACGCCCGACGACATTACATTGTTGTAGAATATGTCGGCATATCCGGCCAAGCTTTCAACCCCTTCCTGAATGCGGGCTCCACCTGAGTCGTTGAGCCCGATTACCGGTGCCCCCATTTTTAGGGCAAGGTTTTGTATTTTTACTATTTTGTCGGCATTGGCACGGCTAAGTGTTCCACCAAAAACGGTGAAATCCTGTGCAAAAACATATACCAATCGGCCGCCTATCTTGCCATAACCAGCAATTACTCCATCGCCGAGGATCTTTTTCTTCTCCATACCGAAATCGGTATTGCGATGGGTTACCAGTTTGTCGATTTCGTTAAAAGTACCAGGATCCAGAAGCTGCAAAACACGTTCGCGGGCAGTTTGCTTACCCTGCGCATGCTGCTTGTCAATTCTCTCTTGTCCGCCTCCCGACTCGGCTGCTCTGTTCATTTCGTCGAGCAGCGATAGTTTATGTTTCAAATCCATATTGGAACCAATTATTCAATTTCTATTAAAATCTGATTTCCTTCAACGGTGT
>CAYGIQ010000025.1:0-10706 GCA_964349885.1 uncultured Prolixibacteraceae bacterium
GTTTTATGCATAATTATTTTGTTAATTTGAATGGCGTAGGGCTTAATCCTTAATAAGCGTAAAACATGGTAACGATTGTACTAATTGTTCTTTTTGTAATGCAGATTCTCATTGCTCTTTTGGTATTTTCAAACCGAAAGCATGGAAACAGCAATTCGCCTGAAATGCTCTCCCGTATGAATGAACTGCAATCGCTTCTTTCTAAGCTGGAAAGCAATCTTAAAGAAGATTTCAGGATAAACCGCGAAGAGAGTTCCGGAATGGCAAAGGCGAATCGCGATGAATTAAACAAAGCCATAACAGAATTCAGAAGCGAAACAGCCAGCGCAATCCAACAGCTTAATAAGCAGAATGTTGAAGTGCTTGATAAACTGAATACCACCCTTGAACAAAAAGTCACCACACTGATCGCCCAAACCGAAGCTAGCTTTAAAAGCTTTTCCGAAGCCAACATTGCCCAGTTGGAGAAGATAGGAGTAAAGGTGGAAGGTAAACTTCAGATTCTTAATGAACAGACAAAAAGCGACAACAATCAAATGCGAGAGGCAATGGCCAAATCTTTCCGTGAATTTCAGGATGCTTTTGATAAGAATGTTAAGTCCTTTAATGATTTGCAGCGCGAGAAATTCGGACAACTTGAAGTGAAGCAGAATGAATTGGTTCAGAGCACTGAAAAGAAATTGGAGACCATAAGGGTTACCGTAGAGGAAAAGTTGGAGAAGACTTTGAGCGAGCGCTTAGGGCAGAGTTTTGAAACTGTTGGTAAGCAATTGATTGAGGTTCAAAAAGGACTGGGAGAGATGCAGACACTGGCCCAAGATGTTGGAGGCCTTAAAAAGGTGCTCGGGAATGTCAAGATGCGGGGTGGAATAGGCGAAATTCAACTCTCTATGCTTTTAGAGCAGATACTGGCACCCGAGCAGTATGAGGCAAATGTTAAAACAAAAAAAGGAGAAGACTCCATAGTTGAGTTTGCCATTAAACTTCCAGGCAAGGGGAGTGGACAAGGGCATGTGTGGTTACCCATAGATGCCAAGTTTCCTAAGGATCGTTATGAACACCTTCAAAATGCATACGATACGGGTGATCTAGTTGCTATACAACAAGCGCAGAAGGAGTTGGAAGACGCCATTAAGTTTATGGCTAAAGAAATCAGTCAGAAGTATTTGGATCCACCCTTTACCACCGATTTTGGCATAATGTTCTTACCATTCGAAGGAATATATGCAGAAGTGGTGCGGAAGGCGAGTCTTTTAGAAGAGCTGCAAAGGCAGTACAAAGTCATCATAACCGGACCATCAACATTGGCGGCAATCCTAAATAGTTTGCAAATGGGTTTCAGAACACTTGCGATCCAAAAACGAAGTAGTGAAGTCTGGCAGGTTTTGGGAGCTGTAAAAAAGGAGTTCGAAAATTTTGGAGGGATGCTAAGTAAAGCACAGAACAACATCCAGAGCGGCCTGAATACCCTCGATGATGTGATTGGGACGCGCACAAGGGCAATAAATCGGAGATTAAAGGAGGTGACTGTCTTGAATGAAGTAGAGGCACGAGCGTCTTTACCTGAAATTGCAGATGCCATTGTCGCAGATGATGATGCAGATCTTTAGTCTGTCAAATCGGATGATCATACACCTTTGTTTCTAATGCAACCAATTCGAATGATAAGACACTTATTTTTTCTGCTTTTTTTCCTGTTTTTGACGGGTGAATCTGTGGCACAGAGCATGTACAACGCATCGGGCAGCCGCATCGGCAGGGTAGATGGTGCCAGTTTTTACGATGAATCGGGGCAAAGAATCGGGCGTGTCGATGCCAACACCATTTTCAATGCATCGGGGCAACGCATCGGACGCATCGACGGCGCATCAATATTCGATGCAAATGGGCGTCGAATTGGCCGCATTGATGGAAACAATCTTTTTGATGGTTCTGGGCGAAAAATGGGTCGAATTGATGGGAACAATCTATACGATGGCTCCGGAAGTCGCATTGGACGAGCCGATGGTCTTCGCCAGCAGCAAACAATTATCTTTTTTTACTTTTTTATGCCATCGATGGGGTGCTCATGGTAACCGAAATGGAGCAATTTCAATACACAATTTAGGCAAGTACTATTGCGCTGTGTAGGGTTGGTAATCGGAACGCACCGTTACTACCACCTCCTTGGCAATTTTAAGACCTACCACCGATGGTATCTTTATGCCGTAATCTTCAGGTTTTAGCTGAAATTCTGCATGCCCCGAAAAGCGTCCATTTTGCGATACTTCAAACTTCACCGGAGTGGCAATTTCATGCGTTACGCCTTTGATGGTCATTTTTCCTTTTAATAAAAAGGATTGCTCGGAAGGTTTTAAAAGGTCTAAATTTTCCAGATTTTCAATTTTCCCGGAGAATATTGCCCGCGGGTACCTTGCCGTTTCCATATACTGCTCATTGAAATGCTCCTGCATCAATTTAATTCTGAAGCGAAATGCGTCAATGTTCAGTGAGAATGCGACTTCTCCGGTCTTAACATTGAAGAAACTGTGCGCCTCAGATGTCTCTGCAAAAATTCTCTCAAGTCGGGTTTCGGAAAGAAAGGAGATATACCCCTCCCGGGTAAAGAACAGCTCCTGCGCCCTAAGAGAGGAGGTAGCAGAAAGCAGTATCGCAAGCAGAAATCCAGTGGTTTTTGGCGCCATAACAACAGATTAATTAAATGAGAAAACCCTGGATATATTAAATCCAAAATGTATGTCGCCATTCATCCAATCTCCTGTGGTTCTACCAATGAAGCTGCCTTCACGCAAACTGCGTGCGTTTGACAACAGCAGCTGGAACACATGTCCTCCGGTTTCGATATCGAGTCCAATCGACAGAGGATTGCGGTAGCGGCTGCCTAAAAAAGCAGTCTCCTCTCTGATAACAGGATAGTATTCGATGTTAACAGCCATCCTTGGGGAAATGCTGCCTGAGGCACCTATTCCTAATGCAAACAGAGCGTGCGCTTCATCAGGGGACGGTGGAAGATTTCTATAAATGTGTGTAGGCATGAGCTGAAAAGAGAAGCCCGGAGAAAATTTGCGTGCAATTAGCAGTTGTTGCACATAGGTCATTCTCGATGAGAGATCCCGCTCAATTCCATCAAAAGGTTTCAGCCCATATGCTTCGGCCGATAAAATGAGGCTGAGATGGAAGGGAACGCTTCTTTCGCCCGAAGTTTGTCGAAGCAAAGATAGCTTGGCAAATCCATCGGCGGTTTTTTCAAAAGAACTTCTGCCAATGCCTACCATCAACCATCGGTTAATTCCATATTCCAGACTGAGGTGCGTTTGGGCATAGTCCAATCCAAAAAAATCATAAATTCCACCGTTGAGTGCTCCAAATCGGTGCGACACTCTGAAATCCAACTCATTTTCAGGCATTTTCTCAATCGTGTGGCCATTTATCAAGCGTGTGGATTGAAACGTGGAATATACATACTGGGTTGGTGGCACTGCTTCTGATGCCAAAAGCTCCTCGAGTGTTTGCGCTGAAAGACCGATTTGGATCAACGTCATCATAAATGCTAAGGCATATCGTTGCATAATAGATCGGTTTATTTGATGGTTAACTTAGTGCCATCTATGGTTACACTATACTTTTTGAGGGCGCTTGTGGCAGGACCCTGCAAAACAGAACCGGTATTGCTGAATACCGAACCATGGCACGGACAGGGTAGATTTTGCGAAGCCGCATTGTAGGTTACTGTACAACTCTGGTGGGTACATTGGCTCGAGAAGGCCATGTACTGCTGTTCACCGGTTCGGATTATTATTAGGTTATATTTATAACCATATCCGCCCACTGTATTGAGCGCTGCAAACTCCTGACTCGACAGATCAATGGTCCATCCTTCCGGACTGGGCGCCGCATTGTTGGGAAGAGGCATGTCATCACTCTTTGAGCAGGATTGTAACGCAAGTGGAGCAGCGATTAAAACGCTGCTTCCAAACGTTAAGTTTTTAAGGAATTCGATGCGATTCATGTCTGTTTGTTTTGGTTTGTCGATTTAAGACAAACAACTCTTTAATTGGTTCAACTCCTATGGTTGTTTCTCTGCTGTTTTTGGCATATAACTGCCTAAGCACAGGGGTTCAATAGCTAAATTCAAGGTTTGATAAGGTTCATTGATATTGGATTTATTGGCAAACAATCACCCTGCGATTTGAGCGAATGCGCGAATTTGCGAATGAAAAAAAGCGTATTTTCGCCCACTCATAAGAGCGGTTCCATGGAGAAAGCAAAACAGTACATCGCAAATCTGCAAAGCCTTATGGCAAATGCACTCGACACGCAAATGGACAATGTGGCGCAGGCTGCCGAAATAGTAGCCGATTCGATCATGAAAGAGGGTGTGGTTTATGTGTTCGGTACTGGACACTCTCACATGCTGGCCGAAGAACTTTTTTACAGGGCTGGTGGAATGCCACAGATTTATCCAATCCTTGAGGAGAGCCTCATGCTGCACAATGGAGCCATTAAAAGCACCCACCTAGAGCGTCTCGAGGGATATGCCGAGAGCATCCTGTCGCTGCTCGACTGTAATGAAAACGACTGCATCATTGTGGCCTCTAATTCGGGTAGAAATGCAGTAAACATCGAAATGGCCTTAGGTGCCCGCGATCGCAAAATGAAAGTGATTGCCTTAACCAATCTCAACCATTCCACTGCATTGAAATCGAGACACAAAAGTGGACTCAAACTCTATCAGGTGGCCGATGTAGTCATCGACAATTTGGGCTGTGTTGGTGATGCCTCCATTCCAATTCCCGAAGCCGGAGGGAACATCGCAGCTACTTCAACCTCTATGGGTGCTATGCTTCTGCATGCTGTTGAAGTGGCGGCTGTTGAAATTATGCTGAGCAAAGGCTTTGTGCCCGAGGTTTTCTCTTCGAGCAACCTCGACGAAGGTGATGAAATCAACGAACGTTACCTCAGCAAGTTTAAATCGCGCATCAAACCGCTTTAGAGTCTTCTGATCCGCCACCCTCTCTTTCAAGGTTCATAAGCACCTCGTCGGTAATCTTCAACCCAACGAGGTTGAAGGCTCCCAAAACAGCGCCTTTCTCGGGAGAGAAACGCATCTGACCGACATCCATTCCAATTTCTTTCAGCCGGGAGGTTAATCTGGCTCCAATGGTAGCACTTTTTGTAACCAATCCTCCGTGCAAACCCACCTTTTGGGTTTGGCACTTATGGCTAATGGCAACCGCCAATTTGTAAAGCCAATCAATTTCGCGATCGAGCAGTTCCTGTGCGACTGCATCACCCGCCAAGGCAGCTTTTTCTACTTCGGGGGCAAAAGCTGCAATCCGGCTTTTTTCGATGGGTGGGTTGTAGACGAGATCGATGAGACCTGATAGGCTTCCCACCTGATAAAATTCAACCACCTTGTCGGTTAGTTGCGTGGCTGGTGCAATCCCATCGAATCCGCGAAGTGCGGCTTGTATACCCTTTAACCCGAGGTGGTATCCACTGCCTTCGTCGCCCAAGGTATGTCCCCAGCCCCCGGCGGTGGTATAGATGCCGGCGACATTTACACCGCAGGCCATAGATCCGGTGCCCGACACTACAATGGCACCGCTTTTACCCAAAGAAAAACCCAGCAGAGCGATGTATACATCGGAGTGAACTTCCAAAAGTGAGTTGTCGAATACCCCGCCGGTGATTTCGTGGGCTTCTTCAGGCGATGCCTTGTCGTCGAGTGCCGACGATCCAATGTAGACGGCATCGGGCAGTTGTCCGGTTTCCTCCAGCAGCCGATTCCGAATCTCCCGGTAGGTCTCCTGTACACGTGCCAGTCCAACCCCATAGTGGTTGAGCGTTCCGGCGGTAAACGAGGAGACTTTATGGCCTCGATGGTCGCATACCAGCACCGAAGTTACCGTTCCTCCACCATCAATACCGCATAAATGTTTTTTCATTTGCTGTCTGTTTGTAGCAAATATAAGCTTTCGTTGGTTAAAGAATAAAATGGATGGATGATTGGTGTGATTTTTCATAACCTACAGCCATACATGCCAAATCAGAAACCATGTATAGGATGCGGCCTATATCCTTTTTGTTTATAAATCCTTAATGCAGATTGGCACCGTTTCTTTGGAACCCAAAAATATCTCTTTTAGAGGCAAACCGGGTGATGATTCCAATCAAAAAATGGTCTCAAATATCATAATGAACCAATGAGCATGGAACTAGATCTTGATCCGTTTCACCATTTCGTTGATCCAAATGGGGGCAAAAGGGGAGGTGCAGCCCTTTGATACGGGGTAATCACGGTAAACGCCCAGTTTTTCTCCGATAAATAATGCTCGTTGACGGAACGCTTCAAGGTGGATCCCAATCTGGGCCAGTGTCATGTTCATGGTCCACTTCGTTTCGGGGGCCGCATGCGCCATTTCCGTTTCGATGCGTTGCAAGAGATATTCAACATCAACGCTTCCTGTACTCGATACAATCCGGTCGGCGGTTAGGCTCCATGCCATTCTTGCCACCATTGGGTGCGAATCGGTCATCCACTTCAATCGGAGATTTTCACTTTCAGGATGTTGTTTCAGTATGTATGCGTGCAGCCAGTCGATAACCTGTACAAAGCTTTCCGACCTTACCATCTGTTCGAAGTCGGATGCCGTTAAGCGGGAGGATTCCATAATAAGAATGGCAAGTCTGCGGGCATCACTGTTGCCGGTTTCCCATAATTGCAATGCCAATGAATGGTTCGTTTTGATCTTTTTGGCCAAAGTTCGGATATCGCCCAATTTAACCCCAAACTGAACAGGCCCTGCTCCAAAACGAATGTTTTGCAGACGGACTTTTTCAGATCCAAGCGCTTCAAGCTGCGCCATTGTAGCTTCGAGTTTCATTCAAATAGAGTTAAGGTTTTGTCCAAAAATAGTAAGATTATTGGGCGAAATTTTACTGCATTTATTGTTGTTCATGTCTATATGGATTCTGAATGGCCATCTGGTCTTTATCTAAGAACCGGTGATAGGAGAAACATCTTCAAAAGCTTTTTTAAGAGATGTTTGTTCTTGTAACCGGTTCGAATGTATGGTCGCTAAAGGATATTTCCATTATCGGTTCGCAATGGATTTTATTTGCACTGATTCTGTTTTAGTGTTGTTTTTTGTAAAGCAAAAAATTCTAAGGTCTATATACTTTTGAATTTACAAGCAACATCGTATGCTTTGCATCTGATGCAGATTGAGCCTCTTCTCAACTACATTTAATTTCCAGTTATCGGTCAAAAATCATCATCAAAATCGTTGTCATACACAAAAGGATGGATATCATGAAGGGTAACAAGGTGGTAAACTTTTCCTTTACCATTGCTGCTATTGCAACCACAGGTAACACAAACAACAATGCCAAACTTGGAAGCCACAGCAGCTCGTAAATTGCCCCAACCAAAGCAAAACGGTAGTAGTCGATAAACCTTCCCAACCACCAATAGCCTGTTACACTAAGACTGAGAAGAAGTACAATTTTCGCAGTACTTGAATTTTTATAAAGGTTGAATTTCGTTCTCATTTGTTTGTCCATTAATCGTCATTCTCCCTAAGCACAAAGGCCTGGTTCATTCCATCGCTTTAATAATTTAATTGGTCGAATTTGCGAAGTTAGATGTAGTCTTACCCGACGTTTTTAAAGGCAAGGATGTTTGCATTTTAGTCCAATCCTTCTTTTCGTTCGTAGCTCCTATTTAATTTGGTTTGGGAAATTCGCGCAATGGACTGTATCGCAGATAGGAATCGAATATATTCTTGTCAGGACCTACCCAACGAGGGTCATTAGATTCCTGTAGCACTTGCTCCAGTCTATTTTGTAACCTTTGCTGAATATTGGCATATGCAGGGTTTCCGTATAGATTACGCAGGTTGTATGGATCATTTCTAACATCGAAAAGTTCAAATTCCTGCCGCTTATCAAAGGCTAAGTCGAAAAAGCGTTTAACCGTATTATTGGTCATATTTTCGACAAGGAAAGATTTCGTAGGCGAGGCGTCAACATCTGTAAAGGCCCAGTCGGAGTGGTGCTTACCATTTTCGTCGAGACCAAATAAGGGTAATAATTCATTTTCGGTATCGGGTTTAATACGCTGAGGGTCACCAGCAGGCCAGAGGTCAGGCTTAATATTCCATATTAGCAGATAGTCCAGACTGGTAATCGCACGTTGTGGATAACCCATGTTTAAGTATCGGGAGCTTGAATGGCGCTCCCTTCCCGAAAATGCAAAATTGCGTTCGGGATCGATTTTCCCATTGTGACTCGATGTTAGCAAATTTAAAAAGCTCCTACCCGACATGGGAAGCATCCCATCAGCTGGTGTTTGCGTGACCTCCAATAAAGTTGGCGCAAAATCGACAAATCCTATTGGATCATCAATCACCCTTTCTCCCGGGAACAGTTCGGGATAGCGAATGGCCAGTGGAACTTTTATGCCGTATAGATAGCAATTTGCTTTTGCACGGGGAAATGGCATCCCATTGTCGGAGGTTACGATAATTATTGTATTGTCGAGCTCTCCTATCTCTTCCAAATAATTTATCATACGCTGCAAATGGAGGTCGAACCATTCGATCGCAATTGCATAATCTAACAGATCGCCTCGAACTTCAGCATGGTCGGGAAGAAATTCCGGGACTTCTACATCGTCCAAATTTTTACCATGTTTCTGCCACGACTCTTTTTCAAAACCACGGTGGGGTTCCTGAGCTCCGAACCAGAAGAAAAAAGGTTGGTCGCCCCGTATATGCTCCACAAAATATTTGAAATTTTCGAAATAGTTGATATCACTTATTTCGGACGTAGGTCTTTCATCTTCAGGTGTCCCAGCCATATAACGTATGTTGCTGTGGGCGATTCCTCCGGCATCGGTGAATCGCCAAAGTGAATCCGCAGAGTTGCTGGCATAACGAAATGGTGAAACACCTTTGCCTGTTCTACCTGTGGCATATCCGGCGGTCTCCATAAGGTCGATGAATGGTACATGTTTATTCAGCCAAGAGGAGGCATGTTGTCCTGAATTTTCATTTTGCCAGTGGTGCCGTCCTGTAACCAAGGTGCTCCGCGAGGGGGCGCAACCTGGAGACCCTGCGATACAAGTTGTAAAATAGATGCCCTCCTTAGCCACCCTGTCGAACCCCGGGGTCCTTACAAATTGGCTGCCTCCAAATCCAGTATGGACATACGATTGGTCGTCGCTAATCACAAAAAGGATGTTGGGTCTTTCGGGTTTGGTTGGCTCAACTGATTGACACGCATTGAAAAGGAGACCACTTCCAATGCATCCCATCATTAAATAGCTCATTTGTTTCATAGATTTCTAATGGATAATAAATAGACTCCTTGCTAAACGATTGCGCTTTAAAACTATAAAACTAATAAGATAATTGTTCATCACTAACCATGGATCAGTTCTGCGAGTGATACAAACATCAAAAAGAGCCTTTTTTACAACAAATTTCTTTTCAAATCTGTATAATCCCTATTACCAGATCAAATTGCACACCAGTGGGTTAGGGTCAAAATTTATTAAAACAAGTTGCAAATTGTGCATGTAATAATGTATGCACTCGCATGGCCCCAGTTTAAAACGCCTTATTGCTGTTACCCCGAACTGGATATAAAGTGCTTTCTTTTCAAAAATGACCTATTGTAGATTTAGGGTTTGTCAATTTCATTTTTTACTATTTTTAAAGGATGTAAGGTGGCAAAAGGCCATCATTGTTTTTTATTAACCCTCAAACCCTATCCAATGCGGCATTTGACGTATATTGGTAAAAATAAATTTGTGAATTAGCCTCTCCGGGGGTTCTGGTGTGTGCGTTTCCCGGCCTAGAGAGGCGACAGCTTGGCTTTGGTTGTGGGAGCTACCGTTGCGAATCCTGCTATCTGGCTGCTTCCAAAAACCTGGGTTGCCGCTTCCTCATTGGTCGCAGGTAATGCGCTAAACATCAGTGAGTCATGTTAAATGTAACCCTCAAAAGTTAATTGGGTATGAAACAACTACAAAAACTCTTTAGTGTTCTGATAGTTCTTCTTATCGGTTTAATTGTATTGAATCTAACTGGAGTTGTTTTTAATGGTTCCAAATGGATTCTTTCTTTCTTGATTTTGACCACATCAATTCTTTTCTTCTTTACAGCCAGAAAGCCGGCCAAAAAGGATCCTTAGATTGGTTTTTCGACCCTTTTGGGTCGAATGTTTTATTCAAGATTAAATTAAACGGTTGGTCGATTCGAAGCCTCTCAATACCTTTTGGTATTATAATAGTGGATAGGTTTTGTCCATTTTGGTCATTACTGATCCACTATTTTCGCGGTAGGCTGCACAGGAATCCGAATTTGTATAGCTGAAACAATCCAATCTGTGGGTTCCGGCCGGTGAGATGTACCCGTAAGGAAGCAGCAACCAGTTTAAACAGGCTGCCCAAAACTCGGGTTATATTAAGCGCATCGCATGTTTTGCGTGCCCTTAGTAATGCTGAGTTTTGTATGAAGTTCTGGTTTGGCAGTAGGGTAGTGCCGATGTGCCAGAGATTTTTAATGGCCAACTCCGTTTTTTGAAGAAAAATTTCCGAAGTCTCCAGACCGGTATGCTCAACCGGGTTATCGATATGCCAGATAACAATACCCTGCCGGTGCAAATCGTATCCCAAAACAGTATCCTCGTGCCCATAT
>CAYGIQ010000025.1:10716-24573 GCA_964349885.1 uncultured Prolixibacteraceae bacterium
TGCCCATATTGCCTGATCTCCTCTCTGAAAGGCACTTCAAGCAGCACCTCTTTTCTGATCATAAAATTGTTGGCAGTAATGGCAAATCCCCGTTTTTGCCGCTCCTCGGGGGGCATCTCTTCACGCTTTTTGCCATAGCGGTAGCGCAGCAATTGGTTGTCATCGGCCGGAGGGTGCGGGGCGTACACTGTCCCGCCGCAGACTAAATCATATTGGCCCATAACTGCTGCGTAGTTGGATAGAAACTGTTTCGAAACCAGCATAGAATCGGCATCCAGAAAGAGCAGGTATGCATACCGAGCACGCTGTGCAAGCTTGTTGCGGATAGCAGCCCTACCTACATTTGTCTCCAATTCGGCGTAATGTACCCCACCTAAACTCTCCAAATTTCGGTTGACAGCTTTGAATTCGGGTGAGGAGCCATCGTCGAGCAGCAAGATTTCGGTTGCCAATTCCAACCGCTCTGCCTGCTGCACCAACGATTGGGTGAGCTTCGAAATGTTGTTGTTGAAGATGGGTATGCAGATTGAGAGCATAATGTATCAAAATTCAAAAATAGCTTTTAACCGCAATATACTTTTCAAATGGTCTCCGTTTGTTATTTTTGTGTCGCACTTTCACCTCATCACTATGCGGTTGCATTTTAAACGCTGAAATATATGAAAAGAATATACCCTACTGCCATTTTGTTGAGTCTGTTTTTAATGCTCCTCACCTTTCATTTGAATGCCAATGACAATTTTCGCCTTTCGGTTGAGCTACCCCAAGCCGCCAATGGTCAGGTATTGCTAGCCCACTATTATGGGGGCAACCTGCTGGTCGACGATACGCTTAGGCTCGATGCGCAGGGCAGGGGAGAGGTGCGACGCGATACACTGCTCCCCGAGGGTATCTACAAACTCTATTTTAACCAAGAACACCATTTCGATTTTTTATTGGGTGCACAGCAGGAACTGCACCTTGTTAATCCAACCTTTTCTGTGG
The DNA here is from genome assembly GCA_964349885.1 of uncultured Prolixibacteraceae bacterium. Taxonomy (GTDB): domain Bacteria; phylum Bacteroidota; class Bacteroidia; order Bacteroidales; family Prolixibacteraceae; genus UBA1413. The sequence goes on from CAYGIQ010000025.1 coordinate 11,701, forward strand.
CCGATATGCGTATCAGTGGTCCGGCTGAAAGTGAAGCGTTTCTCGCCTATATGCATTGGCTTAACGAACAGCAACAACGCCGCAGTCTGCTCGAGGAACAGCGGCAAACAGCCAGCCCTGCGCAACGCACGGTAGCCGAGATGGAACTGGAGCAACTGAACCGCCGTGTAATCAATTACTGGCTCACTACGGCAGAAGCTTTTCCCGGATCGTTCCTTTCGGCCTTTCTGCTGTCGAATTATTACCAGGAGCCATTTCCCGAGGATATTCCCGAGACCGTTTTAGGCAACGACTCCCTTCTTTGGCACTATCGCTACAACCACCGAAAAGATCATTTTTTCGATTATTTCGATCTAACCGATGAGCGGTTGCTTTATACGCCCGTTATAAAAGCGAAATTCGATGCCTACTTTCTAAACATTCTAATTCAGCAATACGATTCTCTAAGGCCATCGGCATACCGAATTCTCTCATTAACCGAATCTTCGCCGCTTATGTTCCGGTTTGCCGTGAGCTACTTGCTGAATTATGCTCACAACAGTCGGGTTATGGGCATGGATGCCTTGTTTGCGGATATTGCCCGCGACTATTATCTTACGGACAAGACGCCCTGGATGGATGAAAATGGATTGGCAATCATCAAAGAGAATCTGCAATTCATTGAAAACAACCTGATTGGCATGCCGGCAGTCGATTTTCAGATGGAAAACTTAGAGGGAGACCCTTTCCGGCTCTACCAACTGCAATCGAAATATACGGTAGTCATATTCTACGAACCCAACTGCGGCCATTGCCGCGAGTATCTGGCAGGGCTCTACAAGGAAATATATCTGCCATACCGCGACAAAGGCTTCGATGTGGTGGCGGTCTATTCCATGACCAACCGCAATGAGTGGAAACAATACATTGACGAGAATGGCTATATCGACTGGCACAATATATGGGACGAGCACCATCTTACCCGGTTCCGGGTAGTTTGGGATACCCGATTAACTCCCTCGGTGTACTTATTGAATGAGGACAAACAGATTGTGGCTAAAAAATTCAGTCTCGACTATCTGCATTTTATCCTTCCACAGGTACTTTGAAAGATGGTGAGTTGTCCCAAAAATTACACACTGTTGCCCACAAAGCTGTTCCGAATTTGATTATGCGTTGAAATCTTCGTGAACTTTTTGGTTGAAAAGAGATTGTAGTTGTATATTTGGCCGCCATAACTTAATTTCCAAGTATGCCTCATGTATCGCAGCGTGGTCGGATGATGCCCGATTCGCCCATTCGGAAGCTTGTTTCGTATGCCAATTTGGCCAAGGCCAAAGGCCTGCGGGTAATTCATCTTAATATTGGTCAGCCCGATCTGCCTACTCCACAGGTAGCCCTCGATGCCATTCGCAACATCGATCGTAAAGTACTGGAGTATTCTCCCAGCGATGGAATTGCTACTCTCCGCGAAAAGTTGGCAGGTTATTACCATACTTTTAACATCGATGTTGCTCCCTCCGAAATCATCGTCACCACCGGAGGTTCTGAGGCTGTAACCTTTGCTTTTATGGCTTGTCTCGATCCGGGCGACGAAATCATAGTGCCCGAACCTGCTTATGCCAACTATACAGCTTTTGCCATTGGTGCAGGCGCTGTCATCAAATCGATACCCTCGACCATCGAATCGGGATTTGCCCTTCCTCCTGTCGAGGAATTTGAGAAACTGATTACTCCCCGTACCAAGGGGATTATGATCTGTAATCCGAACAATCCAACTGGCTACCTGTATACCCGCGATGAGCTAAACAAAATAAGGGATTTGGTACTTAAGTACAACCTTTTTCTCTTTTCTGATGAGGTGTACCGCGAATTTTGCTACACCGAAGCACCCTACATCTCTGCCTTTCACCTCGAAGGAATCGAAAACAATGTAATCCTGATAGACTCTGTTTCCAAACGCTACAGCGAGTGCGGTATCAGGATCGGAGCCCTGGTGGTGAAAAACAGAGAGGTCTATAGCAATGTGATGAAGTTCTGTCAGGCTCGCCTGAGCCCGCCGCTTATTGGCCAAATAGCTGCCGAAGCTTCGCTTTCGGTGGGCGACGAATATATGCGTGATAACTACAGCGAGTATCTGGGGCGACGTAATTTTCTGATCGATGGACTAAACCGCATCGAAGGGGTATTCTCTCCTATGCCAATGGGAGCCTTCTACACTGTGGCGCGTCTTCCAGTTGAGGATGCCGACCACTTCTGCAAATGGCTGTTGTCTGATTTTGAACTGGAAGGCAGCACCCTTTTTATGGCCCCTGCTTCGGGCTTTTATACTACGCCGGGATACGGCAAGAATGAAGTGCGCATAGCCTATGTGCTCAAGAAGGAGGATCTCGCACTGGCCTTGCGCATTTTGGAGGCAGGACTAAAAGCGTATTCTTAAAGAAGAGCCAAGGGAAAAGGCAGAAGGAAGAAGGCCGAAGGAAAAAGGGGTTGTCGGTTATCCCGTTGTCGGTTGAAAAGCGGAAGGGAGATGGAATTCCGACATTTTTTCAGCACAAAATGAGAGAACGACTGAACGACAGATCGATGGTTCTTTCAAACGACTCAACAACTCAACGACTCAACAACTCAACAAAATGTACCTGCGGCTGATGGGAAAATCTCCAAGGCGAAAGAACGACGGAGCATTGAGAAACAGGGTCCAGGCGACTATGGCACAAAAGGAAGGTAGACCGATCGCCGAAGGCAGAACGGACAACGGACAACGGATAACAGGTCGATTTTTCAGATTCCACGAAACATCGTAATTTAGAGGTGTAATTAAATCTCAATTTTATGGTTAAATTTTTGAAACGTATAATGGCCGTAGGGCTGTTGACTGGAATATTGTCGACTGCTTCAGCCATAGAGGATGCCCGACTGCTTAGGTTTCCGCACATTCATAATCAGCTAATTGCTTTTGTTTATGCTGGCGATATCTGGACAGTTCCAGCTTCGGGGGGCGATGCCAAAAGACTCACTTCCCACGAAGGACAGGAACTCTTTCCCAAAATTTCGCCCGACGGTAAGTGGATCGCATTTTCGGGTGAGTACTCCGGAAGTAGGCAAATTTTTGTCGTTCCCTCCACCGGTGGTGCTCCCCGTCAGCTTACCTGGTACAACTCAGTGGGCGAAATGCCACCCCGCGGTGGATACGATCATGTGGTCCTCGGATGGACGCCCGATAGTCGTAAGGTGCTCATTCGGGCCAACCGCACTGAATTTGGCGACCGCAATGGAAAATATTTCTTAGTGAACCTCGATGGCGGCCTTGAACAGCCGTTGCCCATTCGGAATGGTGGGTTCGCTGCTTTATCGCCCGATGGAAATCAGATCGCCTTTACACCTGTCGATCGTGAATTCAGAACCTGGAAGAGATACAAAGGCGGCAGGGCGAGCGATATATGGACCTACGACCTTAAAAGCCACACCTCGGAACAGATTACCGATTGGGTGGGCACCGATCAACACCCAGTTTGGCACGGCAATCAGATATTTTATGCCTCCGACCGCGACCTGAAACTGAACATTTGGAAGTACGATTTGGCAAGCAAACAGCACACTCAGGTGACCTTTCACGCCGACTTTGATGTGATGTGGCCTTCTGGCAGCGGTGGGGTGCTTGCCTACGAGAATGGTGGCTACATCTATAAACTTGATCTGGTCACCGGAAATGCCGAGCGGGTTAAAATTAATCTGCAATTCGACAATCCCAACCTTTTGGAATACTACCGCAAGGTGAAAGACGATATACATAGTATGGCCATTTCTCCAACTGGTAAAAGGGTTTTGTTCGATGCCCGTGGCGATATCTTCTCGGTGCCTGCCGAGAATGGGGAAATTGTAAACCTTACCGAGACCCAGGGAATTCGCGAAATATTTCCCTCCTGGTCGCCCAATGGCCGGTACATATCGTATATGTCGGATGCCACCGGCGAATACGAAATTTATCTACTGGAGAACAAAGAAGGAGCTGCTCCACGACAGCTAACCAGCCTCTCTAAGGCCTGGAAATATCAACCCGAGTGGTCGCCCAACAGTCGATGGATGGTCTATTCAGACCGTACTTTAAAGTTGTGGCTCCTTGATGTGGCATCGGGTAAACAGATTGAGGTGGATGCAGCAGCGGCCTCAGAAATCAGACACTATGCCTTTTCTCCCGACTCCGAATGGATTACCTACAGTAAGGAAAGCAACAATGGCCAAAGCGCAGTATGGGTGTACCAGATAGCCAGCCAAAATAAGATGCAGCTCACCGACGATTCTTTTTCGGATGCAACACCTGTCTTCTCGCCTTGTGGAAACTATATCTTTTTTGCCTCCAACCGCGACTTTAACTTGGCATTTTCCAGTTTCGAATTCGACTATCTATACAACCGAGCTACACGACTGTATGCCATGGTGCTGAAGAATGACGGTCCTCGCTTGGTAAAAGAGAAAAACGACGTAGAACCGATTCGGGAGGATCAACCGGAAACAAATACCGGCAGGAGCAACGCTGCGCGGACTCCGGAACCCAAGTCCGAAGCGAGTTCAGTTACGGTTACCATCGACTTGGAGGGCATTTCACGACGTATTGTAGCTTTACCCGGCGCTGCTGGTGACTACCGCATCATTGGTGCTGTTGAAAATGGATTGCTATACACCACCGGTGGAAAACTGATGCGCTACAACGTGGCGGAAGAGAAGGCCGAAGAGATAATGGATCGAATGGCGATGGTAACACCTACCGCCGATGGTAAGATGTTCCTCTACCGCTCAGGTGCCGACTACGGAATCGCAAAAATGGCTCCAGGTCAGAAATCGGATACCGGAAAACTGGATCTGAGCAATATGGAGATGAAAATCCATCCTCAGAAGGAGTGGGAACAAATTTATGCCGATGGATGGAGAATTTTTCGCGACTATTTTTATGTAGACAATCTGCATGGTGTCGATTGGGAAGCTATACGCGAACGTTATCGGCCTATTCTTCCTTATGCCGGACACCGTGCCGATGTTGACTACCTGCTGAATGAAATTGTGTCGGAAGCCAATGCCGGGCATGCTTATGTGGATTGGGGCGATTTCAAACGGGTACCCCGCATCAACACGGGGCTGCTTGGAGCCGATCTGGAGCCAGACTCTGCTGCAGGTCGCTATCGTATTGCAAAAATATATCAGGGCGAGAATTGGGACGAATCGCGCCGTTCGCCCTTAACCGAGCAAGGGGTTGATGTAAACACTGGCGACTATCTGCTGAAAATCAACGGAAAAGAGGTTGCTTTGTCCGATAATCCCTACCTTTTACTCGAAAACACCTTGGGCAAAACGGTCGAACTCACTGTGAGTAGTCAGGCCAATGGCAACAATCCCCGCACCGTACGCATCAAACCCATTGAAAGTGAAATGGAGCTTAAATACCTCGATTGGGTAAATGAACGGCGTGCCATGGTCGACCAGCTGTCGGGTGGCCGCATTGGATACATTCACGTTCCCAACACTTCGGCAGTGGGCAACCGCGAACTCTTCAGGGGGATGTATGCCTTTCACCACAAAGAAGCACTCATTATAGACGAGCGCTACAATGGCGGAGGGTTTATTCCCGACAGAATGGCCGATCTGCTCGACAGGAATACCCTTGTGTATTGGCATCGCAACGGCCTTACCCCCAGCAGGGCACCCAATATTGCCCACGACGGACCTAAGGCGATGCTCATCAATGGATACTCCTCCTCGGGTGGAGATGCTTTCCCCTATTTCTTCAAAAAGATGGGATTGGGAACGCTCATAGGTACCCGTACTTGGGGTGGGCTGATTGGGATATCAGGAAATGCCAGACTGGTGGATGGTGGTTATATATCGGTACCCCGTTTTGGTATTTTTGACGAAAATGGTGAGTGGATCATTGAGGGGATTGGGGTCTATCCCGATATTGAAGTTGTCGACCGTCCGGAACAGCTTGCCAAAGGTATAGATCCGAGCGTGGAAGCTGCTGTAAAGCAATTGTTACAAGAGCTAGAAGCCAATCCTGTGAAAAAAACCAACATTCCTGCTCCTCCCGACCGGTCGAAATGGATTGAAATTGAGATCAAATAAACCAACCAATTTAACCATTATGAAAAATTTTTGGAAAAAAACCGGACTTGTGCTCCTGACTGCATTAATTTTATTGGGGTGTGGAAGTCAGCAACCACCTGCCCCCGAGTGGATACAACTTTTCAACGGAAAGGACATCGATGATTGGACAGTAAAAATCAGGGGTTTCGAAGCAGGTGATAACTTTAACAACACCTTTAGGGTGGAAGATGGCTTGCTAAAGGTTCGCTACGACGAATACGATGATTTCGACAATCGTTTTGCTCATCTATTTTACAATGGAGAATTTTCGCACTATATAATCCGTGCCGAATACCGTTTTGTGGGCGAACAGTGTCCGGGTGGTCCTGCCTGGGCCTATAGAAACAACGGTTTTATGGTACATGGTCAGTCACCTGAATCTATGGAACTTGATCAAGAGTTTCCTACCTCCATTGAGGTACAGCTATTGGGTGGAAGTGGCACCGACGATCGTTCTACAGGCAACCTCTGCACCCCTGGCACACACGTGGTGTACCAAGGAGAACTTTTCAGAAACCACTGTCTTAATTCAATCTCGGAGACTTACCATGGCGATCAGTGGGTGAGTGTCGAAATTGAAGTGCGGGGAGGAGAAGTGATCCGACACTTTGTGAACGGAATGCTCGTATTGGAGTATACCGAACCGCAGCTCGATGAAGGAGATGCTTCTTTTAATAAACTTCTTCCCGCCAGCGGTGATCGAATCCTGAGACAAGGAACCATCTCCATTCAAGGCGAAAGTCATCCAACAGATTTCCGCAAGATAGAACTTAAAATCCTCGAATAAAGCATTCGGATTTTTTTTGAAGAGGGCAGGAGCAATTCTGTCCTCTTCATTTTTGTAGCAGCATGATAATTACCCTATCGAATCATAAACAACCACCTTTTTCCATAAATGGTTGTTTTGCTCCACAAATTTATCATGGATGGGGTCGATCTGATAAGCATCCTGACCTTCCTGAGAATCGAAGAAAGTGAGCATACAATAGGTATAGGAGTGGTCAACCACATCCCTGCTTTCGGTTCCAGCCGGAACCCCGATGTGTGCCAGCTTAATAGTGGGTACCCGGCGTAACTCCTTCAGGGCTGCTTCAAAAGTTCGTCTAACTTCGGGGTTGTTGGGTTCATGCAACCAAAAAAATACATGATGGGCCAGAGCTCCCTCAAGCCTAACTGCCGGAGCGGCAGCGTGTGAAGCCAAAGGGTTAATTGCAACAACCGACAGCATTGCTGCGGCTTTTTCCATAAATCGTCTGCGGTTTTGCATAATTAGGTAGTTGGTTTATAGTTTAATTGGACGTTGGGTTGTGTCTATGACTTTTCCAAAGTGTAAATTTACTCAAAATCGGATTCGATTGGCTTTGTGGTTTGAATGGTTAGGTTATTTCCCCAAAAACCGTTTCCCCCACCAGTGTTGCAATCGGTCCAATATCCCCTTTTCAACTGGGTTTCCCTGCGGATGGTAAAATCGTACATTGCTGATTGCTTCCGGAAGAAATTCCTGTTCGGCGAAATTACCTTCATAACTATGGGCATAACGGTAATTTTCGCCATACCCCAACTCTTTCATAAGTTTAGTAGGGGCATTCCGAATGTGAAGAGGAACGGGCAGGTCGCCGGTATTTCTTACTGCATCGAGAGCGGCATTTATAGCTGCGTAAGCCGAATTGCTCTTTTGAGATGTTGCAAGGTAAATGGTACATTCTGAAAGAATGATGCGTGCTTCGGGGTGTCCGATTTTGTGCACCGCATCGAAAGTAGACTGTGCTAAAAGCAAAGCATTCGGGTTTGCCAGACCTATATCCTCCGCAGCCAGAATTACCAATCGGCGGGCAATAAATTTTACATCCTCACCACCCTCAATCATCCTGGCGAGCCAGTAAACGGCAGCATCTGGATCGCTGCCCCGCACACTCTTTATGAATGCCGATATAATGTCGTAGTGCATCTCCCCCTGTTTGTCGTAGGAGGCGAGCCCCTTTTGTATGCGGTTGGTTACCAGTTTGTTCGTGATGTTTATGGTACTGGTGCTGTCGCCAACAGCGTTTACTACCAGCTCTATTGCATTGAGTAATTTGCGGGCATCTCCACCCGAGAACCTAAGCAGGGCCTCGTACTCCTGCACAACAATTTTTCTTTCGCGCAATTCAAAATCCTTTGTTAATGTCTTGTCGAGCAAATCGAGCAGATCTTGTTTGTCGAGCGAATTAAGAACATAAACCTGACAGCGCGAGAGGAGGGGGGTAATTACTTCGAAAGAGGGATTTTCAGTGGTAGCGCCTATCAGCGTAATGGTCCCGGCTTCTACAGCTCCTAGCAGCGAGTCTTGTTGTGATTTTGAAAAGCGGTGAATCTCGTCGATAAACATGATGGGATTTGGCCTGCCGAAAAACTGCTGTTTCTGTGCCTTATCAATTACCTCTCTGATCTCCTTTACCCCCGAGTTGATGGCACTAAGCGTATAGAATGGCCTGTCGAGTGTATTGGCGATGATACGGGCCAGGGTAGTTTTTCCAACACCCGGAGGGCCCCAAAGAATAAAACTCGAAAGGTTGCCCGACTCCATCATGGTTCTCAGCACTGCCCCTTTGCCCACCAAATGCGCTTGCCCGATATAATCGTCAAGCGTCTTGGGTCGCATTCGTTCTGCAAGTGGCTGATTGGAAGACATCGTTCTGGAGTTGGTATCTGGCTTCCGGAAAAGGGTTTTCTTACAATATGACTGAAAAATCTTCCGGCACCTAAAGTTAATAGGTTTTGGTCATATTCTGGTTTACTACCAGAATGAAGTCGGCTTTGCCGTAGTGTTCCCGTTCAAGTTTTTTTGCACTGGCCTGCTCCACTGTACTTATGGTATAGTATTTAAGATTGGGGTGGAGGAGCCTCAGATACCATAGTATTCCTTCATAATTGTCGGTATGGTAGGTGCCATGGTAATGGACAAATAGTTTGCCTGGGATGTAATGCTGACTGATAAAATGGGCCATAGTAGCGTCTTTGATTGCCTGCGCTTTCGGCAAGGTTTCACCACCGTGGCCTCCCATCATCGAGAGCATATTTTTATATCCTGGAAGATTGGCATCATAAGCAATTGGCAAGGGGGCAATCCACGATTTTTCCAGTGCTGAAAGTGTATCGAGTGCCCGAAAATCTTGGCGAAATACCAGATTGGCATAGCGCCGGGGTATGTTAGTGGCAACAAAGTTGAGGTTGTGTTTACGCGCTAGGCCTACCAAAGGGGCATAATCGGTTTTGTAGTTGTTCCACAAACGGGCAAGGGTATCGAGTGCTTTGGCATCGATCTTCCCCACTACATAATCGGTAAGTGCCTGCTGATTGTCGGCCTCAAACATTTCGGCACCCAAAATGAGGTCGCGCCTTTCGAGCAGATCTTTGGTAACTTCATACTGCAGCCAGTGAGCAATTGGGTTGTTGTGCAGTTCTCCAAAGAGGAGAACATCGCCCTTTTCAGCAATGCGTAACATTTTTCCATAATGAACCTTGCTTCCGTTGGCATTGAAGAGGTTGTAAGCAGGCTTTCTTTGGGCAAACAGATGTATGTTCAACAGCATTGCAACCATCAAAAGGGTATATTTCATACTTCACAGGTTTAGGTTCGAATGGGTGTATTTAAAAATTGGTGTAACGTTTAATAACACTATAGGCCTCAATAAGCCCCAGCTCTCCGGCAACCGAAAGATCGAGGGAGCCTCCTTCGATATCGTCAAGGAAGATGCGGGTTAACCCCCGATTAAAGTATGCCTCAGCAAATTCAGGCTCCAATTCAATGGCCCGTGTTAGGTCCTCCAAAGCTTCCTGATAGCGTTTTAGCCGCAAACTGATAAAGGCCTTGTTGTATAGTGCAAAATAAAATGTGGGATTCAGCTTGAGGGCCACATTGTAATCATTCAGTATCCTGTCGTAATCGGTAGTCATTTGCAATATCTCGGGCTGACCCGGTCGGGTTTGTTCGTTGTTTCCGATGGAAACCGTTAACTGATTGGTAAAATCGGGCGTTGCTTCAATCTCCTCTATCATTTTGTACCGGGTATTTCCCCTTGAAAAATAGGTCAGTGCCTCCGTGTCATTTAACCCAATGCTTCTGTCGAGGTCGGTTATCGATTGATTGAAGTTGCCGGTTAGCAGATGAAAAATTCCCCTGTTGAGCAGGTTGTGGCTGGTTTCTTGAATGGCCATTCGCTCATTGAAGTAGAGTACAAAATTTTCAAACACTCCGCGGTAGGTTCCGTTGCTTTTGTTGGAGATGGTAAGAAATGGATAGTAGTTGTTTTGGCGGTTCAGCGATTCAATGGTAACACTATAGTACTGCAATCTTTCGTAATCGACTGCTCCACGCTCAAAGGCCGAAATCAGAAAAATGGGTTGTAAATCGATGATCATATTGAGATTTTGCACCCGGCCGTCGGTAATCTCCTCTTCGCTGCGCGGTAAGTTGCGCGAATCGGAAGCGATAACGTTCAGTCGCCGCCGCCGCCTTAGCTCTTCTTCCCGCGAAGCACGTTGTTGATCTGCTGCTTGTTCCGGATTCTGGTCATCGTTGCTATTGCTGGTCTGATTGGATGACGAGCTATTTGGGGGTGAAGATCCGGGGGGTGGTGGAGGAGCTGTTTGCTGAGCCATCTCTTCGGCCGACAGGGTAAACCTGCTCAGGTCGTATTGGGGGTTTAAATCAGCCGCTATTCGGTAATCGGCTTCAAATCCGGGGCGCTGCATAATCTCCCTAGCCATTGCCCGGTTAAAATAGGCATTGGCCATTGCAGGATCTAGCCTTATTGCCATATCGTAGTCCATTATGGCTCCATTGTAATCCTCCAGTTTATGCTTTACAATACCCCGGTTGTTGTAGGCAAGGGCGTTTTCCGGTTCAAACCGTATGGCCTGATCGTAATCGCGCAAGGCCGATGCATAATCATCGAGTTCGAACCGCGCCAGTCCTCGGTTTAGGTAGGCTCCTGCAAAATGGGGTCGAATTATAATAACACTGTTCAAATCCTGAATTGCTCCCCGAATATCGCCTTGAATGATTTTAGCGTTGCTCCGGTTCATCAAAGCATTGGTCGAAGTTGGATTGATCTCTAGGGCTTTGTTGTAGTCCACAATAGCACCATCTATATCTCGCTGCGACAATCGGGCTATTCCGCGGTTGTTGAATGCTCCTTCGTTGCGGGGATCCAGATCAATACTACGGTCGTAATTGAGAATGGCATTGCTAAAATCTCTTAGTTCATGGTAAGCCATTCCCCTATATAGGTAGGCATCGGGGTAATAGGGTTTAATATCTATGGCGCGGTCGTAATCCTGAATGGCCCCTCTGAAATCCTCAAGCCGATGTTTGGCTGCTCCACGGTAAAAATAGGGTTCAGGAAGGTGCGGTTTAAATTTAATGACAATATTAAAGTACTCTATTGCCCCAACGTAGTTGCCAATAGAGATTCTAGTTTGCCCCACCCTGATGTAGTGGTTGATGTTGAGCTGGGCCGCCAGCTGACCTGACAACAGCAGAAAGCCCAATAAGAATAGTGTTCGCAATTTTGCCAATTGAATATGCATAGCAGCACAAAAATAGTATTTTGAGAACTCACAGGTGTGGTTCTCGTTGGTAAATTCTCCCCGATTTACAACAACCTAAAGCGCATTGGGTTGCGCCTTTGGATGTTAAAATTTTAAATCGAATATCGTGCCACATAAAATCTTTTTTGCTTTTATACATGGCCGGCATCATTGAGGTTGTAAATGTTTTTACCCTCAGACTTACATAAATCGTGCAACGAAAACCTACAAAGGCCCAAAGTTTTTTATTAAAAGCCTGGTGTTTTATTTGCCCCAGCAGGGAATAATTTTTAGTAATCAACACAATGATTCACATTTGTAGGCGGCACAGGGCTGTAGAAATGATTCCAATTTGCTATTTTTACGGGGCAAACGTTCGACTGTGGAACTTGCCATCGAAACCAAATTGTATGCCTATGAAACCAACGAAATTTTTACTTCTGCTGCTGTTGGCGATTTTTGCAGTCGTTTCCAGTGTTGCACAAATGCGTGGCGACAAGCAGGAGGATTACCGTTTTACCGATCTGATAACCATCCCAACGACAGATGTAAAAGATCAACATCAGACAGGTACCTGTTGGTCGTTTGCCGGAGTGTCGCTGCTTGAATCTGAAATTGTTCGGCAGGGAGGCATGGCAATCGAACTTTCGCCCATGTTTATTGTGTACCATACCTATCTCGAAAAGGCAGATAAGTTTGTAAGGATGCACGGAAAAACCAATTTTTCGGGAGGAGGCGCCTTTCATGATGTAACCAATGTTGTACGCAAACAGGGAATTGTGCCTTATGGTGTATATACCGGACTCAACTATGGCGAGGAGAAACATTCACATGGCGAACTCGAGGGGATGCTTTCTGCTCAGGTGGAGTCGGTGGTTAAAAATCCAAACCGGAAGCTCACTCCTGTCTGGCGCGAATCGATTCGAAAATCGTTAACAACCTATCTTGGAGAGTATCCAGAAACATTTGAATACAACGGCGAGAGCTACACGCCAGTGCGGTTTTCACGGGAGGTAGTGGGTTTGAATATGGACGATTATGTAGAGCTTACCTCATTTACACACCACCCGTTTTATGAGAAATTTATTCTTGAGATACCCGATAACTGGTCGTGGGATGCTGTTTACAATTTGCCACTCGATGAACTAATGGAAGTTATAGATTATGCACTTATCAACGGATATT
>CAYGIQ010000026.1:0-5229 GCA_964349885.1 uncultured Prolixibacteraceae bacterium
GCCAAAGAAACCAAAGGTGCTGCCTGTGGCGAAACCTCAGCTGCAAAGACCGACTGTGGCACTGCTGCCGCCGCTGCCTGCGGAACTTCTACCAAAGCAGCTTCAGCTGATAAAAACTAATGCACTTTATGTGAGCACAATATTAAAAGGTGTCCTTTTGGACACCTTTTTTTTGCTTCAAATGGATATAATTTCCAGGTTTGGTTACTTTTCGTAATAAATTGATTCTTATGCGTTCACCCAAATCTTTTCGTCTCCATATTGCCCTGTTTGGCCTGCGCAATGTTGGAAAATCGAGTGTACTCAATGCCCTTACCGACCAACAGGTCAGCATCGTTTCTGATGTGGCAGGTACCACCACCGATCCGGTAGAAAAACCCATGGAACTGCTGCCGCTCGGACCCGTGTTGTTTATCGACACCGCAGGCATCGACGATACAGGCAAACTCGGAGAACTTCGGGTTTCCAAAACATTTCAAGTGTTCGACCGCACCGATATGGGCATCATTGTTAGCACTTTTGCAGAATGGGGGTCATATGAGGAGACAATCATGGAGGAATTTCGGCGCAGAACGATACCCTTTGTGGTTGTTTTTAACAAAACCGACCTGTATCCTGAAAATATTGATATTACAGCCCAACTCGATTCAGTGCAGATTGCCTATACGCTGACATGCGCCAGCGAACGGGTGGGAATTGATGCATTGCGTCAGCTGCTGCTCAAATCGGCACCTTCCGATTTCATAAACCGCCCCTCGATACTATCCGACCTCACAGGTCCGGGAGAAATGGCAGTACTGGTAGTACCCATCGACAAGGAAGCACCCAAAGGCAGGCTAATACTGCCACAGGTGCAAAGCATCCGAGACTTGCTCGATGGCGATGCATTCTGCTTGGTGGTGAAGGAGCATGAACTGTCAGAGGCACTTTCGAGGCTTAACAAACCCCCAAAACTGGTAGTAACCGATTCGCAGGCATTCAAACAGGTAGGCGAAATTACGCCTCCGAATATTGCCCTTACATCCTTTTCCATCCTATTCGCCCGCTTTCAGGCCGACCTTACCGAAATGGTAATGGGGGCAGCAGCCATTGATTTGCTGCAGCCGGGCGACAAGATCCTGATTGCCGAAGCTTGCACCCATCATCCCATCGAAGAAGACATTGGCACGGTAAAACTGCCCAACTGGTTGAATCAATATGTAGGGGGTGAATTGCAAATCGACAACATGCGGGGTCGCGATTTTCCACAGAATCTGAACGATTACAAACTGATTGTACACTGCGGAGCATGCATGTGGAACCGGCGTGAGATGCTCTCCAGAATAATGCATGCCCGAAACGCAGGGGTACCCATTACCAACTATGGTTTGGCCATCGCATTTACCCTTGGAATCTTTGAGCGGGCCCTCGAACCTTTCCCCGAAACCCTCGAATCTTACCGAAAAATGAAGTCCATACAGGAACAGTAATTTTTGTAACTTTATCCAAATTGTTAAAGGTTGTTTCACCCAAAACTCCATACCCTATGTTCCACCAATTTTCAACAGACTTTACCAAAAGGCTGACGACGTTGGTCGTGCTGCTTCTCCTTCCATCCATTGCAATTTTTGCACAACGCGCGGGCGCCTCAAAGGCAACAGAGGGTGCCAATATGTCGTTGGGCATCTCGTCTGCCTCAACCGGGCCAGGCATCAACCTCGCTTATAAATTCAATAAATCACTAACCGTCAGAACCGGCATCGATGGTTTCGACGCTCAAGTAGCCTTGAACACTGAAATTGAAAACGAACCATACAACGTCGACGTTGGAATGAAAATTACAAGCTTATTCGCCATTGCAGACCTATACTACCTGGGGCCGTTGTTTATTTCGGCAGGTGCTGGCTACAACATGTTCCAACTAAATGCAGATGCAACCCATGCGGATGGAGCCAATATTGGTGGACTCGCATTCCAATTGCGTTCCCCTCAAAAAATAACGCCGTATGTTGGCTTTGGATTGGGCAGAAAGGTAGCCAAAAACCGAAGGGTAGCATTTAGCGCCGATGCAGGGTTCTTCTACCTCGGAAAACAAGAGTATACGATTAATGCAACAGGACTCTTGGCCAGTGAGTTATTACCCGGAGGAGGTATCATGGACCATCCCAATGTGGAAGAGATAAGGAACACCCTCGATATGTTTACCTTTTATCCGGTGTTAAAGCTCGGCGTGTCCTATAAGTTCCTTCGGTAAGCTCCATCATACGGTTGTCGCCCCACAACAAAGTCAACGCACGGGCATTGCCTCTGAAAGACTTTGGGACCTACCCCCGTTTTGCCAGAGCCACCAAACGCTCCCTTGATCAGAACTGATGAAAGGCATCTGAGATGAACGAAAGCACCACTGGCAGCGATTCTCTCCAGTAGGTCCAGTTATGTCCACCGTTCCGAACCCGGTATTCATGGGGAATCTCCTTTTTTCGCATCGCAATGTGCACCAAGGCGTTGCCTTCGTATAGGAAGTCGTCGTCGCCACAATCGATGAACCAACGAACAGCACGTTTCTGATCATCGGGCATATTTTCGATCATATGCAGGGTGCTGTACTTTTCGAACCATGAATCCATCCGCTCTTTGGAGGCCTCTGTGAGATTCCATCGACGCAAATATCCTTCCATGTCTTCTCTTTTAACGGGCCCCACGGCAGCACTTAACGGTGCGGCCGACGAGAATAGGTCGGGGCGGTGCAGTGCATAATAGAAGGTTCCGCCGCCGCCCATCGACAAACCAGCAATCGCCCTAAATCGCTTTTCGCGTTTGATGCGGTACTTCTGCTCCACATGGGGCATAAGCTCTTCGAAAAAGAAGTCCTCATACCGCCAATCGCCATTCAGATCGTTGGTGTACCCCCTTTGTCCGGTATTGGCATCGGGCATAACAATGATCATAGGGGTCGCCTCGCCCGACCTAATGGCGGTATCGGCAATCCGCAGCACCTCCCCAAACTGAATCCATCCGGTTTGATCGTCGCCGCCCCCGTGGAGCAAATAGAGAACCGGATAGCTGCGCTCGGAGCTTTCGTAACAGGGAGGAAGATAGATGGCATATTTCCGGTCCATCTTTAAAATTTTGCTTTCCATGGTGAGCTGATCGTACACCTTTCCGGTTTGTGCTTGCAGGCCAATCCACACCATCGAGAAAAGTAAGGCAAGGGTTGATTTCATAACGTCGGTTTTTTATAGTTGCTGTAAATATAGTTGATATTTTGGTTGCATTCGAGAGCCTCAACCACCGTTTTTGATAGCTCCACGGGCTTTTGTTAAAATAATTTGATGTTCAACCGTCGTTATAAGGAACTGGTGCATCATATTTTTCTATTTTTGGAAATGACCCAACATTATCCTTTACTGCTATGCTCGACTTAGGCTTTGTAAGCGCCATTATGGCCGATAGAAGTTTCGAAGAGGTCGTTTCGTTTGCTGCCCGGAACCGATTTTCGTGTGTTGAAATGATGTGCTGGCCAGTGGGCAAGGCCCAGCGCCGTTATGCAGGCGTTACCCATATCGATGTGGACACCCTCGACGCAACAAAGATCGCACACATTAAGACCACCCTCCTTAACCATGGAATCTATGTTTCCGGACTGGGTTATTATCCCAATCCTCTCGATCCCGATTCCCAAAAAGCGGACACCTACATAGAACACCTTCAAAAAATAATTCGTGCGGCGGCCATGCTGGAGATTGGTGTGGTGAACACTTTCATTGGTCGCGACCAGACCAAAAACGTTGCCGACAACCTGAAGCTCTTTGCCCACCGATGGCCTGCCATCGTAAAAACTGCCGAAGCCTACAACATACGGATAGGCATCGAAAACTGCCCTATGCTCTTTACCAACGACGAGTGGCCGGGGGGCCACAACCTGGCAACCACACCCGCTATATGGGACCGCATGTTCGAACTGATTCCATCACCAGCCCTCGGTCTCAACTACGATCCTTCGCACATGGTATGGCAGATGATGGACCCGGTGCAGCCCATCTACGATTACCGCCACAAACTCCACCACATCCATTTGAAGGATGTCAAAATTCACCGCGACAAACTCAACAGGGTGGGCATTATGGCGTATCCACTCGAGTACCACTCCCCCAAGCTGCCCGGACTGGGAGATGTTGACTGGCGAAGTTTCTTCTCAGCCCTTACTTCGGTAAAATACCGCGGACCTGTTTGCATCGAGGTCGAAGATAAAGCCTACGAGGGGTCGCAAGCCGATGTGGAAGCTGCCATCCTCACCAGCCGAAATTTTCTGTCGCAGTTTTTGGTTCTAAAAGATTGAATTGCATAATATGATACGTACTATAGTAATCACATCGATTGCACTGCTGATGTTAGGCTGCGCATCGCCCGCCGTCCAATCAACTCCGGATGGTTGGAAACAATTTATTGACAATGAGCTTCCGCTGCTGGGGCACCGCAACTGGCTATTGGTAGTCGACAAAGCCTTTCCGGCCCAAACCGGCACAGGTATTACCGTGGTAAATTCGGGGGAACCGCTCTTGGCAGTCCTCGATTATGTAATGCAACAAGTGGAGCAGTCGAGCCACATAACCCCAATCCTATATACCGACCGAGAGTTGGCGTATATAACGCCCGAAATGGTTCCTGGCATCGAGGAGTTTCGGGGCAGGCTCTATTCAAAACTGGGAGGGTACGAATTGCAAACCTTGCTGCACGATGAAGTATTCCTCAAAATCGATGAGGCCTCAAGCCTCTTCAGGGTACTGGTAATCAAAACCGAGGAAACCATTCCCTACTCATCGGTTTTCCTGGAACTCGATTGTGCTTACTGGACACCGGCCCAGGAGGCTTTGCTGAGAGAACAGATGGCGAACCCTTTCTGATACAAGGCTAGCGGCCACCGCCACCACCACCGCCACCACCGCCGCCGGCAAATCCTCCTCCCCCGCTGCCCGACGAACTACCGGGAGGACTGGATGCCGATGAGATGGCCGATGCAAAGCTTTTGCCAATGGAGGCCGTAAATTCGTGGGGAACAAACATTGCCGCCCCGACACCTGAATACCATAGTGGACGATAACTTCCTTGCTGGGAATTCTCAAGTGCGCGACTCAAACTATTCTCAAACTTCTTGCCCCACTGATTTTCAACGCCCAGCGCTATGGCAAAAGGCAATAGCTTTTCGAAACGCTCGGGGGTTAAATCGGGTTCGTGCTGCAGATTGAGCCA
>CAYGIQ010000026.1:5239-23057 GCA_964349885.1 uncultured Prolixibacteraceae bacterium
GCCTACATACATTTTAAACCCCATAAGCTCGTCGAGTGCTGCCCTGCCAGCAGGAGTAGGAGCCTCCATCAGAAACAGGAAAACCACCAGCATTAATACCGCCAACATTGCAGCAACAATTACCCCAAAGGGGGCAGTGGCTGTTAAGGCTGCCAGCACAATGCCCGATAGAGAGGCCAACAAACCTTTGGTGAGGTATTTCGAATTCCAGCTGAAATAGCGGGGAATCAAATGCCTTTTGAGCTGTTTTTCGGCCTGCAGCTGTGCCCGGCTTAAGATTTGGTGGTTCTTGTTGTGCAACTCTACTACATGGCTATTTACAAAAAGGGATGTAAGCAGGCTGTTTTCTTCGGCCGAAAGCAAACCATTGGCTCCCGGAATTTTCTCAAGCTGATACGTTTTCTTCTTTTTTTCGATTCTAAGATGTCCATTTACCGCTGTATTTATAAGCATAGCGGTATAGGTGCGCTGCGACATTTTACGTGCCAGCAGGTAACCCGCTGCTCCGGGGGTAAAGCCAGCAGGAGGATCGAACAAGGGAATAATGGTTCCTTTTGCCGGATCCTTGCCCACCCTGCGCCAATCGCGCAGATAGAGCAGCAACCCGGCCAGCAGTCCGGCAATGGCAAACAAGAGATAGAAATTGTCTGCCATAAACCGCCCGGTCTCTTCCGCCCGTGTGGGAGGAGTTACAAAGCCTTTCGGCCAAGCCACTGCTATGGTCAACTGTTCTCCGGGCATCAAGGGTCTATTGGATTTGAAGGCAATATGGTTGCCCGAGTGTGTTTGCAGGCAATCGCATCCGGTTGCTCCAGAAAATCCCATATAGGCAGCCATTTGTACCACATCAGCACCCTCTGGAAGAAATAGATTTACTTCGGCCTTTTCGATGACAAAACTCCAGTCGCCCCCAATGGCATTAAAATAGAGTTCATCGAAATCCTCAAAAAACCCAATCTGTCGGGTAGTGCGGTAGTTGATCCAGTAGGCGTGAATGCCGGGGCCGATCAATTCGTCCGAGCCGGTGTTGACTACCACCCCATTTCGCCGATTCTCGGTAAACCAGGGTTCCGGCTCACCGTTTCGGGTAACGCCAACAACTTCAAAATCGACGGTAAACCGATTCCCCAGGCGATCGTTGTACCGTGTGGGGAAGGTTCTGAAAATACCCCGCCGAATGTCGACACCTGCTGCCTCTACTACGATCTCCTCCACAACATCGATGGTGCCAGACGCTTCGATGGTTATTCCTACACCATAGTATAGAATGCGCTCCTGTGCCCCCGATGAAAGCATCATCAACAAAAGGGACATCAACCCAATAAGCTGCTTCATGATTTTTACTGTTTAAAATCTATGGGCGGCAAACTCCGCTCGGTTTCATTGTTAAGGTCGAAAAAGTCTCTTCGTTGGTGCTTGAATACTTTTGCCACCAGGCTGGAAGGAAACTGTTCGATTAGGATATTGTAATTGCGAACACTTCCATTGTAATACCGCCGTGCCCGCTGCAAATCGTTCTCAACCAGGGAAATCTCTTTTTGCAACTCCAGAAAATTTTGTCCGGCAGTTAACACCGGATAGTTTTCGGCCACAACATAGAGCTGCCCCAATGCTTTGGAGAGTCCAATTTCGGCCACCTCTTGGTCTTTTACCGACGAGGCTTCCATGCCGCGTGACCGCAAGGTGGTTATGGTTTCAAAAAGCGTTTTTTCATGGGCGGCAAAGCCCGCAACGGCCTTCACCAGAAGGGGGATGAGGTCGTAGCGTTTTTTTAGCTGTACATCGATCCCGCTCCAGGCCTCTTTTACCATGTTTTGTAGTCGTATAAGCCGATTGAAGGTATAAACGGAGTAAAAAACAACCCCTACAAGAAGTATAAGCATTGTGGCCATGGATTTGCCTTTTTGAAGTTAACGACTGGACATCTATTTCAAAGGTATAAAATTGTCGGGTACAATTGGCAGCATTTGTGGCTGTGATTGCCACGATTTTGTATTTTTGGAAATGTCTACTCCGGAACCCTTAACCGATGGGCCGGTAATCCATCCAGTAACCAAAACCAACGACTATGAAACACGCTTTTTATGTGCTGATTTTTGTCCTTGCGATAGGCAATGCCTATGGACAGCCCTACCAAGCCAATTGGGCATCGATCGATAGCCGGCCGATTCCTGAATGGTTTCAGGACGCCAAATTTGGCATATTCATCCATTGGGGCTTGTATGCTGTGCCTGCTTGGGCACCCGCCAACGCCGACATTGGCATATACGCGAAGTATGCCGAATGGTATTGGTACCGCATTATGCATGCCAACGATAAAGCCGGTCAGCTGTTCCGTGAACACCACAACACAATCTATGGTGAACACCATCAATATCAGGATTTTGCACCCCAGTTTACCGCAACCTATTTCGACCCCGACGAATGGGCTGCGCTGTTTAACCGGGCAGGAGCCAACTATGTAGTGCTCACCTCGAAACACCACGAAGGTTACACACTTTGGCCCAGTGCCCAAAGCTGGAACTGGAACAGTGTCGACATTGGAGCCCACCGCGATCTGGCCGGAGATCTTTCTGAAGCGGTTAAGAAGGCCGGACTGCGCATGGGATTCTACTACTCGCTGTACGAGTGGTTTAATCCTTTGTATCGGACCAACCCCCAACAATATGTAGATCAGCATATGATACCACAGCTTAAAGATCTGGTCAACCGTTATCAGCCCGATATTATTTGGCCCGATGGTGAGTGGGATCACCCCAGTGAGGTTTGGAGAAGCACCGAATTTCTGGCATGGCTCTACAACGAATCGCCGGTAAAAGAACAAGTAGTGGTGAACGACCGTTGGGGAAAAGAGACGCGGGGGGTTCATGGGGGGTTTCATACCACCGAATACGACCTGGTCCATGCCGGACAAGGATTGGGCAATCCCGATCATCCGTGGGAAGAGTGCCGCGGAATTGGAACATCTTTTGGCTACAACCGTACCGAAACGCCCGACAACTACTCTTCGTCTGAAGCCTTGGTGCACCTGCTAATCGAGAAAGTGGCTTCGGGAGGCAATCTGCTGCTCAATGTGGGTCCTACGGCCGATGGAAGGATTCCGGCCATTCAGCAGCAACGGTTAATCGATATAGGGAATTGGCTTCAACTGAATGGCGATGCCATATATGGCACACGCAAGTGGGCAGGAACTGCCCAAAATGGGGCCCTTTCTGATGTCCGTTTTACCCAGAAAGGCAACGATCTGTATGTGCTGTGCACCCGCTACCCCGATAAGCCCATTTCAATTGAGGGGATAACCCGAAATGGCAAGGCAACGCTGCTGGGATACCCCGGGAAAATCACTACCCGCAGATCGGGAAACCGGCTTACCATAACGCCTCCCCCCGTCACACCCGGCAACAATCCGTCGGATTATGCATGGGTTTTCAAAATTGAGGATGCGTTGTAAACCCAAAGCTGTTATCTTTAACAGATTTTGACCGTGGAAGATTTGCGCCGGTCATCTTTTTTAATTTGATTTGTCGAACCATGGACCGGTAAACCCGGAAATGAAAAGCATTAGAACGGCTTACAACAACTATAAACAGTTTAAAAACCATAAACGTAACGCTATGACGAAAGCAAATGATTTTTTGAAAGCACACAAAATGACCGCCGGAGATGTAAATACCGGAGAGCTGGTCGATTTTTTTCTGAAAGAGATGGATGCCGGATTGGCAGGCCCCAACAGCTCACTCAGGATGATTCCCACCTATATAGAAACCGACAACCAACTGGTAGCCAACCAGCCGGTAATTGCCATTGATGCAGGAGGAACCAATTTCAGAACCGCCAAGGTCTATTTCGACGACAATATGAAATTGGTGACCGAAAATCTTAAGAATTGCCGTATGCCGGCTGTCGACAAAGAGATGGGTACCCAAGAGTTTTTCGATACCATGGCCGGGTACCTCGAAGAGTATAAAAACAGTGCCGATAAAATCGGGTTCTGCTTTTCGTATGCAGTTGAAATTTTCCCCGACAAAGATGGTGTTCTCCTTGAATGGAGCAAAGAGATTAAAGCACCCTCGGTAATTGGCGAAAAAGTTGGGCACAGCCTGCTCGCAGCCATGGGCACACCCGACAAAACCCTCGTTTTACTTAACGATACCGTAGCCACACTGCTGGCGGGCAAGGCGGCCACTGCTGGCAAAGAATACGACACTTACATTGGCTTTATTCTGGGTACCGGAACCAACACTGCCTACATTGAGCTCAACGACAACATCGTTAAAACGCAGGGTCTGCAGGCAGGCAGCAGCCAGATCATCAACATCGAATCGGGTGCTTACGGCGGCGCACCCATCAGTGATATCGACCGCATGTTCGACAATACCACCAAAAATCCCGGACGCTACAACTTCGAAAAGATGTTTGCAGGTGGCTACTTTGGTGGACTAATTACTACCGCCCTTCAGCAAGCAGCCCGCGAAGGTCTCTTCTCTGAAACAACGGCTCTCCTTGCTTTGACTGAACTGGCCACCGAAGAGGCAAACAAATTTGTTTGGGGTATTGATCTGGACACCAACCAGCTCAGCAAGGCATTGGTTTCGGCGCAAGACAAAGAAACTGCTGCTGCCATCATCAACGGACTGATTGAGCGTGCCTCCAAGCTGGTTGCCGCCAATTTGGCTGCGGTAATTCTCAAAACCGACAAAGCTAAAGATGCCTCAAAACCGGCACTGCTCACCATCGAAGGAACTACCTTTTACAAGTTGAAAGATTTCCAAGTTAAATTTGAGCAATACCTAAAGGAATACCTGAGTGGTAAAAACCAACGCTACTACGAAATTGTAGAGGTGCAGCAATCGAGTCTGCTCGGTGCCGCCATCGCTGCCATTGTAAATTAATTGTGAAGAGTCAACTGCACCTGTACGAAAGTATGGGTGCAGTTTTTATTTCCCACCCAGACCTCCGAGGCATCCATCGCCCGCACCCAAAAACTCAGGATCAGGTTGGTAACCCGCCTTTTATCAACTTATTATCGCCGCAAACCTGACACCCAATTCCTTCCCGAGAATATCCCTACTCTGCTGCATTCTACACTCGATTTCGGGCCATTCATACCGGGCACCCCAATTAAATGTTGAATTAAATATAGTTCCTTTGTATTTATAAAAAAGTTCCTATTTTCACCCTGTCTATGGGAGGCTTGAAAATCTCGGCCCTACCAACAACTGTATTGTTTTTTAATAAAAATTTGGCCCAAAATGAACCAGAGCAAACCGAGAGTTATCAAAGACTACGATAAGCTAGATCCCTCAATTCAGGAACAGATCAAATTGGTCTATCCTTCCGGTTTCAGCGATCACCTGATCTACTATTTCGACAAGAATGGTAAAAATGTTAGTGCCCTGCCTTTCGAAACCGACGACAAATATTACCTCATCAGAATGACCTTGAGCGAGGCTGAGCGTATTATTGAGGACGACGACGACTACGACGATGATGGATTCCTCAAGGATCATGTTCGCGAAGAGTATGAAGACAAGTATCCCGAGTCGGAGTTTGCCACCGACGAAGAGGAGGATGAACCCGGCGATGAGCCAACGGACGACGATGATGACGACTATTAGTCAACATAGAATTATAAGCTGCTGATCTGCATTTTCGGCACAACTATTCGATAAAGATTACCATGACAGATTACAAAAAGGCAATTCTGATTATTCTCGATGGCTGGGGAATTGGCGATGGCTCCCGGCGCGACATTGTGCAACAGGCACCCACTCCCTTTATGGACAGCCTGCTGGCCACCCATCCAAACTCCAGGCTGCTTGCACATGGCAGAAATGTGGGCCTACCCGACGGACAGATGGGCAACTCCGAAGTTGGGCACCTTAACATAGGTGCAGGCCGGGTAATCTATCAGGATATGGTGAAAATAACCAAAGCCATCGAAGAGCGCACCCTGTGGTCGGAACCTCAGGTGGTAAAAGCCTTTCGGTACGCACTCGACAACCATAAAAAAGTACACCTGATTGGTCTGATTGGCCCCGGTGGCGTGCATGCCCTTAGTGCTCACATGGTGGCATTGGCCCAAATCGGTACCGATATGGGTCTCGACAAGCTGTTTGTTCACGGGTTAACCGATGGCCGGGATACCGACCCACGGTCGGGTTATGGCTTCGTTGCCGACGACCTTAAAAATCTGGCCGGCACCAATGCCCGTTTTGCTTCGCTCATTGGCCGCTATTTTGGTATGGACCGCGACAAAAACTGGGATCGGATGAAACTGGCATACGATCTATACACCCAAGGCAAAGGCAAGCCCGTAACCGACCTTCTGGCCGCGATACAGGAGAGCTACGACGGGGGTGTTACCGATGAATTCCTGCAACCCTTGGTGGTGGTAGATGAAGCAGGAAATCCGCTTGCTACCATCGAAGAAAACGACGTGGTTATCTGCTTTAATTTCCGAACCGATAGGCTTAGGCAAACCACCATTGCGATGACCCAGCAGGACCTGCCCGAATTTGGCATGAAAACATTGCCCCTGCAATGGTACACCATGACCAATTACAAGGCCGATTTTAAAAATGTACACGTTATTTTCGATAAAGACAATGTAACGAGGACCATGGGAGATGTGGTTTCGAAAGCCGGTCTTAAACAGATAAGGATTGCCGAAACCGAAAAATATGCCCATGTCACTTTCTTTTTTAGCGGCGGTCAAGAATTGGAGTTCCCCGGCGAAAGCCGCATAATGGTGCAATCGCCACGCGTACCCACCTACGACCTGCAGCCCGAGATGTCGGCTCCCGGTGTAAAAGACGCTATTGTGGCAGAAATCAACCGGCAGTCGGCCGAGTTTATCGTACTCAATTTTGCCAATGGCGATATGGTGGGACACACCGGCGTTTACGATGCCATCTATAAAGCCATAACGGCAGTTGACCAGTGCGTAAAAGAGGTGGTTGAAGCTGCCCGCACCAATGGATACGAGGTGCTGATTATTGCCGACCATGGAAATGCCGACAATGCGCTGAACGAAGATGGGTCGGCCAACACCGCCCACTCCCTCAACCCGGTTCCCTGTATCTATGTGGGCGATCGCTCCAATGCCCGACTTAGCGATGGCATACTGGCCGATGTTGCGCCTACCCTATGTGCCTTGATGGGACTTCAGCAGCCCAAGGAGATGAGTGGCAAGGTACTGATTGAATTTTAAGCCGGTTCCCTTTGGTTGAGATAGGACGTACCATTGTTAGTCGTGACATATTTGAGGAGCACTTTCTTTGCGACCTCTTAAAGTGTAAAGGGGCCTGCTGTGTTGATGGAGACTCCGGAGCCCCCCTAATGCCCGATGAGGCAGCTGCCATCGAAGCCAATTTTTCGCATTTTGCTGATTTGTTGCCCGAGGAGCATCTTCGGGAGATCGAACGGCAAGGCTTCGCAGTTACCGACAAGGATGGTGACCTCGTAACCCCTCTGGTGAGAAACCAACAATGCGCTTATGCCTTTCACGACGCACAAGGAATTCTGAAATGTTCCATAGAGCAGGCTTACAGGGCGGGGAAAGGCGATTTTCATAAACCGGTTTCCTGCCATTTGTTTCCCATCCGAATTACGGAATACAAGCGTTTCGACGCGGTCAACTACCAGCAGCTCGACAGCTGCAAACCCGGACGGTTGTGCGGCAGCGCCAACAAACTTCCCCTGTATAGCTTTCTGAAAGAACCCCTGATCCGCCGTTATGGAGCGGAGTGGTACCATCAGGTGGAACTCGCCGCCGAATACCTCAAAAAGTAATTCGCACTCCCCAACTGGGCAATCACTACCATGCAAACACGATGTTGTGTTGCTGCATGTCGAGCTTCCAGCCAAGAATCAGACTTTTGGCCATTCTGAGATCATACTTCTCCCTGCCT
Source organism: uncultured Prolixibacteraceae bacterium (assembly GCA_964349885.1). GTDB lineage: Bacteria > Bacteroidota > Bacteroidia > Bacteroidales > Prolixibacteraceae > UBA1413. Next base: position 13,153 of record CAYGIQ010000026.1, read on the forward strand.
CCGCCGGGTTGAGAAACCACTATGTTAACGACCGCCTTCACCACCCTTTGATCCTCGACCCGCTGGTTGGCAATGCTGTTTAGGGCGTAACACTGCACCATTTCGTTGGGTTCTGAAATCAGCGGCAACCAGGCTGCCACTGCCTCTTCGCGGAAACCCATGGTATAGAGTGCCTCGGCGGCTACAATTTTGGTTTGTGGACTACCCCTTTCCAGCAGACGAATTAAGTCGGGAGCTGCAGACTCAGCCTGTATTCCCAACTGAAGCAACCCGCTGGCCCCCCAGAATTGTACCGCTGGCTCCGGATGGTTGAGGTATTCCTTCAGCAGCTCCAGATCGGCTACAGTTGCGGCTGCCGAAACTCTGGCGGCCTTGGAAATCGCCTCCATGGGAAGGTTGTGCAATTGCATAAAATCGTACACTGCCATGCCCTCGACACGCGCCTGAAGGTCGGCTTCCGGTATAAAACCCGCATCGTGGGTGTCGAGTATCCAACCCTCCAGTGCCGATTCCAGCCGATCCTGAATTTCGGCATATTCAGGTAGGTTGGCCAAGTTGTTGACCTCCCACGGATCGTTGGCGGTATCATACAACTCGATGGCCGGTTTGGGCAACCAGAATCGGCTCTGAACAGGGTTGCAGTTGCCGCTTAAAAAGGCCTCCTCCCAGCTTCTTACGGAAGGTGCCAACCATAAATACTCCAGATGCTGGCCTTGCGGACGGTATGGTAGGTAGTTCCGAATGAGCCGGTATTGCTCACTTCGAACCGCACGGCTCATATCGTACCGTTCGTCCATCCGATCGCGGAACATAAAGGCATATTCGGGATTGGCCGAGGCATACTTGCCCAAAAACGGATTGCCCTGCAAATAACCGGGAGGATCAATGCCCAATAGGCTCAACATGGTGGGCACCAGATCAACAAAGCTGATCATGCGGTTCACTTCGGCGCCGGGTTTGCGCTCCGGGTAAAGGTGTTTATACTTTTGGGGGATATGCACAATGAAAGGAACCCGGGTGCCGGTTTCGTAAAGGAAACGTTTGCTGCGGGCCAGTGCACCTCCATGGTCGCCAAAATAGAATACAAGGGTGTTCTCTGCCAGTCCGCTGTCGTGCAGCTCCTGAAGGATCTGCCCTATCCGGAGATCCATATCCTCAATTTTATCGTAATACTGAGCCCAATCGTGTCTCATATCGGGGGTATCGGGATGATAGGGAGGCAGTGCGATGCTGTCGGGATGATGCCGCAGCTCACCCGCAGGTGTTCGCTGGTGCAGGGAACTTTCGTGTGAGGTAGCGATATTAAAAACGGCAAAAAATGGCTTTCCTTCCGGTCGGTTGCGATAGTGGGCTGTGTTGCTCGACTCGTCCCAAATGCATTCGGTTTGCACAGCCGGAAGGTTATAGTCCTCTTTCGCGTTGTTGGTGGTGTAATATCCGGCTTCGCGCAGATACGTTGGCAGCGGTTTTATTACATCCGATTTGGAATAGCGGCTGCGCATAGGGGAATTTCCGGTCGAAGAGGCATACATCCCGGTTAATATGGTATTTCGGGCCGGAGCGCATACGGGAGCATTGGCGTAGGCATGGGTGTAAAGGAATCCACTTTCGGCCAGGCGGTCCATATGGGGCGTTGTTGCCAGCTTGTCGCCGTAGCATCCGGCAATGGGAGAGTTGTCTTCGCTGGTAATCCACAAGATATTGGGCAGTTCGGGTGAAGGCTGAGGGGTACAGCCCGGAAGTGCCAGCAACATATATCCGGGAACGAAAGCCTTTGTAAGCCAATTGTTTTTCATAGTCGAGTGTTGGTTATTCCTTGTTCAAATTGTTTTACCATGGTGCGTACACCAATCATTCAATGCGACAACAGCTCAATGCGGTTGCCGTCGGGATCGAGCACCACGCTTTCGTAGTATCCATCGCCGGTAATGCGGGGTTCGCCCACAACCCGTGTACCCTTGGCGCGCAGCATGGCAGTAAGCCTATCTACTTCGCCACGGGAGCCGAGGTCAATGGCAAAATGGGTCAACCCCGTAGCCTGCGTCAGCCCATCGTTGTTGTGGTCGGCTATACCGGGCATTTCCATAATCTCGAGCCGGCAACCCGAATCAAACGAGAGAAAATACGACTTGAACGACTTAACCGGATTGTGGTACTGAAGGCTGGAGGTAGCTCCTAAAAACTCGGTATAGAACCGGCGAAGCTCCTCCAGGTGGTAAGTCCAGATGGCAAGATGTTCGATGTGCATAAGCATAAAGTTAGGTTGCGCCCTATTCACTTCCCATCGGGTACCTGTGTGTGGCGCGCGCAATTAGCCGTTGGCGAGCACAACGCAATACCTCTGGGTGGGGTTACTGCAAATGTAACGAATTGCATTTCAACTGATGCCGCTGCCAGAGATTCATTGCTGCTGCGGTGGGCTTCCCATGTTCCATTCGGTATAAAACTGTTCGAGGAACCGCAGCATAACCTCGTGGCGCTCTTCGGCAATTTTGCGGGCAGCAGCGGTATGAAGCCGGTCCTTGAGGAGCAGCAGCTTTTCGTAAAAGTGCGCCACCGTAGAACTTTGGTTGCTGAAATAGGCCTCTGGGTGGTCGTGCAGCGTATGGGCTTCGGCCGGGTCGTAGAGCGACCTGCCGCGACTGCCACCATAAGCAAAAGCGCGTGCAATGCCTATTGCACCGATTGCATCGAGCCGGTCGGCATCCTGCACCACCGCGCTCTCCCGACTGCTGGCAGGAGTCTCCACCCCGGCGCCTTTAAACGACACTTCGTCGATTGCCGTTAGAATGGTGTGGGCAGTCGCCTCGTTAAGACCCAAAACCTCGAGCAGTGTTTTGGCCCGGTTTCCTGGCTCGTTCTGCTTGCGGTACTTTCGGTCGTCGAGGTCGTGCAGGAGTGCTGCCATCTCCACTACAAACCGATCGGCACCTTCCAGCTCCGAGAGGTAACAGGCCATCCTTCTAACCCGGTCGATATGGTACCAGTCGTGCGATCCCTCGCTCGTAGCAAACACCTCCCGAACATACTTTTCCGTTTTTTCAATCAGTGTATTCAAATTATCAAAAATCTACAGGGTTCACCGCCGAAATTATGCTTTTTTAACCACACCCCAACGCACCGTTGCAATGGAGATGCATTTTACGCCATTGTGCGAACAGATGCGACCTGCAAGATCATAACAGGGGTATTGGAAACATACAGAATTTTGGGCAAAGGGCCCACGGATGTATGATGGCAAGCTGATGGGATGAATGTTTTTTTTTAGCTTTACCAAACAAAAAGCCATTTCGCTGTTTAAGCGATGATGTAGCAACTAAATTGTAAACCATGATGACATACACATTGCCTGCTATATTGCAGGAATCGTTCAGTAAGTTTGCCAACAATGTTGCACTTACCTTTGTAGAAGAGACTCCCGTTACCTACCGCGAAATGGGTGAGAAAACCGCTAAACTTTGGGCCTACCTTACAGCTCAGGGGTTTAAAAAAGGCGAAAAGGCGGCCATATTCAGCAGCAACATGCCCAACTGGGGGATTAGCTTTTTTGGCATCACCTGGGGAGGAGGCATTGCGGTTCCCGTGTTGCCCGACTTCAGTGCAGCCGAAGTAAAAACAATTCTGGAGCACTCAGAATCGCGTTTTTTGTTCATTTCCGAAGGATTGTACCACAAAATTGCAGGGGAAGAGCTTCCGGTTGACCAGATCATTCTGATCGACAACTTTACGGTGGTTCCCAGCGGCACCCCCGTCAGCCAACTCAAAGACCTTCAAGCCATTGATTTCGACACCCTCGAAGCAATTCCGGCCGGGGATGTAGCAGAAGATGATTTGGCGACCATTATTTACACCTCAGGTACTACTGGCAACTCTAAGGGGGTAATGCTTACCCACAAAAACATAGCATGGAATGCCAAGCAGGCCACCACCATGCAGCCCATTTGCGAAAAAGACCGCTTCCTGTCCATACTACCCCTTTCGCATACCTACGAGAACACCCTCGGCTTGCTGCTTTCGACCTTCCATGGAGCATCGGTGTACTACTTGCGCAAACCCCCCACAGCACCTGTGTTGTTGCCGGCGCTGCAAATTGTTAAGCCATCCGTCTTACTGTCGGTTCCTCTGGTAATCGAGAAAATTTTTAAAGGGAAGATCTACCCCACCCTAATGAAGAGTCCGGTAACGCGCACCCTCTACAAGATTCCGGTCATGCGGAAGTTGTTGCACAAGGTAGCCGGGAAAAAGCTGCTCAAAACTTTTGGAGGCAACCTCATCTTCTTTGGCATTGGAGGCGCCAAACTCGACGGTACTGTTGAGCGGTTTTTGATAGAAGCCGGATTCCCCTACGCCATCGGCTATGGCCTTACCGAAACCTCTCCGCTGCTGGCAGGAACCACCCCCAGTACTCCCTGCTGGGGTACCACCGGGAAAGCGCTTGAAGGCGTTAAGCTGCGGCTGGCCGATGCCGATCCCGATACCGGCGAAGGAGAAGTTCAGGCACAGGGACCCAACGTAATGTTAGGCTACTACAAGGCGCCCGAAATTACGGCCTCGGTATTCACCGAAGATGGCTGGTTCAAAACGGGCGATTTGGGCAGTTTCGATAAGAACGGCAACCTTTGCATCAAAGGTCGCATCAAAAATATGATTGTAGGGGCCAGTGGCGAGAACATCTACCCCGAAGAGATTGAATCGGTCATCAACAGGCAAAGCTATGTTATGGAGTCGCTGGTAGTTCAGCAGAAAGGCAAGCTGGTGGCTTTGATACATCTCAACATGGAGGAGATTGAAAATCAGCTTTCGGCCTGGAAAAACGATGCCAGCGTATTCGCCGAAAAACTTGGTCAACGCCGCGACGAAATTCTGAAAGAGATTCAGACCAAGGTAAATGCGCAGGTAAATAAATTCTCGAGGTTACAACAGGTGCTGTTTCACAAGGAACCCTTCGAGAAAACACCTACTCAGAAGATCAAACGGTTTAAGTACCACAAAGATTAATACGCGCCTACTGGATTCGGAAACGCAGTTCGCAAATGCTAGACGCTCCGTACCCTCTGGGTTTCGGAGCGTCTTATTTAACTACGATTTGTTGCGCAGCTGACTGACCAGAAACCGCACCCGACGGATTTCGCCTACCAACGTATTCAGGTAGTTCGAAACCGGAGCCAGCAGCACCGTTCCGCTGCCGGTAAAGGTGTTCACCAGTCCTTCGCCCGATACCATCGACGAGAAGATACCTTTGGTGGCCTTTTTAACCTTTAGCTCTACCCCACTGCTGCGGGCCACGGCAAAACTGCCATCTACCGTTAGGGTTTCATTTTTTAGCTGAATGGTTTCGAGGGGACCACCCGAAGTAACAACCACCTTGCCGGTACCGGCAACTGCCGTCTGAAACCATTTTTCGCCCGAGAAGAGTCCGCTTATGGCAGTATTGGTAAACATACCAACTTCTATATCGATGTCCGAAGCAAAATAGGCTCCCTTGTCGATGATCCACTCCTCATCTTTGAGATCGAGCACTGTAAACTCTCCATACGAGGGTTCGAGGTAGACCACTCCGGTACCCGAAATTACCGGTTTTACAATCTTTTCGCGGGTGAACACCGACTTAAAGATTTTGCCCATGCTGGGAATATCGGCTTCGAGGGTGAGATCTCCCAGCATATAGTGCAATCCTCCGGCTTCGTATCGGAAGGAGCTGTTGGCGAGTTCTACCTTCAGCAAATTAAGGTGCTCCCGCTTTTCAATGATAAACTGGGTAGTCCCGCGCTTTCGAGGCGTGGCCTCGGTGGCAGAGAAAGCTGCTGCCTCGACTGAGGTTCCACATTGGCCGCAAAACGCAGCCTGAGGGGTAAGTTCTCCCCCACATTTTGAACAATAGGCCATAGGGTTGTCTCTCTTTGGTTGTTTGCAATTATCGGTTTAGCTGACGGTAAATCTGGTCGAGTTCCCGCTGGGTTCTCTCCATCTCCGACTTCAGGTCGATTGGACGGCCCCCCCACACCGGATTAAAATCGTCGGGTTTGAATACCAGCTCTGTGGTACCCTCCCGCAGTTCAAAATTAACGGATATCTGTTCCCGCTCATTCTTCTGCTCGAGGTAAAGGGTCGCCCGGGTAGGCATTCCCGCTTCGATGTAGCCGGCTGTGGTAAAGTAGAAGTCGAACGTTTCGTTGGCCGCCATGATGCCCTGCCACCTTTCGCGGTAGGCTGCCGGTACATCAAACACAATGCGGCTGCCGGCGTAGTTCAGGGTCTTTTGTACGGCATTGAGTTCCATACGGCAATGGATATGGTGCCGCCTGTTGAAATCTTGGCGCATGGCTTCGGCTTGTTGCTGCAACGTTACCCGAGCCTTTACGGCCAACCCCCTTTGAACCTCCTCCAGCACAGGACGAAGATAGCCACGCAGGTAGTGTACAAAGTCGTCCTGCACTGCAACCTGCCAATGGTCGGGTAACCCATCGGAAGCGATATCACCCCGGCCCTTTAGATGCTGTATCACTTGCTCCTTTGTTTCGGGCAGGCTCCAAAACTCTTGGAAGCGATCGGCCAGAAACCGATTGGCAGCAGCCCCAAACTGGTCGGGGTCTGGTAAATTTAGGAGGGAAGCATCAAGCAACCGTTTCCACGAAGCCATGGTTTTGGCTCCTTTCGATCCCTTCCCTGCTGCGTAGGCGTTGTAAATGCGGTCGAGATCGTAACGGCTCACGGGCATTACCGCTTGGTCTGCATATTCGAGGGCAAAAAGGGCCGTAAAAAGATCCTGCATGGGGGCCGACTCCCGAACCCTTGCAGGCAGCTGGTTGTAGTTTCGTATGGCCTCGGCCATGGTTGGTTCGGTTGTTGGGGCACCATTCCGGTCACCCATCCATTCAGACAGCGCCATCCCAAAGGGATACACCAGCGGATCCTGAACAATGAGCGGGGTGCGGTACGGGTCGCGCTTGCGTTCTGAGGCACGTATGCTGAAGGCCGGCCTGAGCACCTCCCACGAAAATCCAAGCGCCTTTTGCAGGTCGAGATTGCCGGAGCGTGTTAACAGCTGCAATGCCTCCTGCGACTGTTCGTTTTCGATACCCAGCCTGACCATTCCGGGGTCGACTACCTTCGCAGGCAGGACCTCGTCGCTTACAGGAGGCGCCAACCCAAATGCAAACAGCGAAAGGTGGTTGGTATAGAACCTAACCCGATCGCCCGAAGCGTCGTACCATGCGGGGATGGGTTGCCAGCTATCGCCATAGTAGGTCCATCCCAAAATGGATGGATTGCTGCCGTCGGGCGTCGAGGCCGCAGCCATCGAGATCTCGAGATAGCCATCGAGCTGGTGGAGTTTCCCGAGCGAAATGTCATAGATGCGGTCGAAACCGGAGCCGGCATCGGGTGCTAAGCGGGTAACTACGAGCGACTGCCTGCCGTCGAAAAGCCCCAGCGGCAATACCAGTTGCAGCTCATTGCCCACCTGCAGGGTAAGGGTTTCGTGCAGCGTGGTAATGCGAGCCCGCAGCAGAACCTCCCCTTTGGATCCCGCAAACCCAAAGCTGCGTGGCTCCCCAAACAGGAAATACCAGATGGTTCCCAGTGCCACGAACAGAACACCCAGAATAACCGCATATCGGAGCATACCGGGTTTTGCTGCCGCGGTGGTGGCAGAGGGGCGGTGCATTTTGGGGGGAGCATGCGTTATGGGGGGCGGCTCTTCTACTACGGGAGCAGGAACTACCGGTCGGACCCCGGAGGGCGCATCGGTTTGGGAGGCACCGCAGTGGGTGCAAAATTTGCTTCCGGCATCGAAATCGTTTCCGCACTGGCGGCATACGCGGAGCTGGGATGGCGGAACCTGTTGTCCACAGGAGGTGCAAAACTGAATGCCCGTTGCCAGAGGCGCTTTACAATGGGGGCAATGGTTACCTCTTTCCATACTATTTTGGTTTTCGCAGGTAATCAAATGTATTGAAATAGCATGTTTTCGGGCCGCCAAATCGTACAAATCTGTTGCACATCGTACAATTGTAAAAAACGCGGTGGGGTTGGTTCAGGAAGGACCTATGTGCATACTTAGAATTACCGGGCGCAGTTGACACAAAAGAGACTGCCCGGGCGAAATAGAATCCGGCCGGCCGGTATTGGAGTCCGGCAACGCTGACACAATCCAAAATCGGGGGTTCCATAAAGTGCTATTACCCGTTCCAAATCGTGCAGCTTCTCTTCAGACTGCCGCAAAGTGGCCTCCATGACACTGCGGTTGTTGATGGCATCCATGCGCGATACTCGGCCAATAGCACTGTCGGGGGCTTCGGGACGGGTAAGTTCGCGGTAGGTTTCAATCAGTTTCTGGGTTTTACCGATCTCGGCCTCCAGCTTTTCTTTGATTTCGATGGCATCCATAGCCCAAAGGTATAAAACCCGCGCTGCTATCCGAAAAGAAACGGCCCTATGCTGGTGCAGTATAAGTCTATCCGGTTCCAATACCAAGGGGGTGCTGCGGAATCATGAAATCGTAAAGGGAATAAGATCTAGGCGATAACAACAAAAAACCTTCTGCAAGAGGTTGCTTACAGAAGGTTTGCCATTATTGGAGGTTCCTGGCGGATTCGAACCGCCGTACACGGTTTTGCAGACCGTTGCCTAACCACTCGGCCAAGGAACCCTGTGCATGCTCGGTGGCTACCTTAGAATCGAAACCGACGAGCAGGTTGCCTCAGAACGGCTGCAAAGATAGCAAATTTTACTTTCAACGGCGCGGTGCGCGGGAGTTTCCCAGCAATTTACAGAAACAGTCTCACCGAAAGCAATTACTTATAAACACCAAATTTCCGCAACCGTTCCCTATTGTACGGATCGTTCAGCAATGCAACATCGGCCGGAAGCAAACCATCGGGCAGTCCTCCGGGAATTTCTACCCAAGCAAATTCGGAATGTTCGGTAAGCACAATCTCCTCGGTTTCGATCCACCGGCATAAAAAAGGCTGCAGCGTTAATGCCCTTTCTGTATAGTGGTGTAGAACAGGCCTTAGTGGCTCAACAATGTCGGTGCCAATGCCAAGCTCCTCCATCACCTCGCGTTGCAGGGCTTGATGGGGTGTCTCTTCGGGTTGAATTTTTCCGCCCGGAAATTCCCACATACCGGCATGTCCGGAGTCGGGACCCCGACGGGTAACCAGTACCTTGTTTTGCCATACAATTAAAGCACACACTACCTGTTTCATAGATTTTGAATGGAATGAACCGCTGGCACGAATTTACATTTTATCTTTACACCAATGGAAAAAAGCGCGCTGATTCGGTTGCTCAATGCCTTCGAAACGGTGGTGTTGGCACACGAGGTGCTATCGGACACCGACAAAAACCTACCAATGCTGATGGAGGCAGCCCTCGTAGGTCCACCTAGGCTCAGGTGGCGGGCAGCGTTTGTGTCGGACATGGTAGAGCGCCACACGCCAGGATTGCTGATGCCCTGGATCGACGACATAACCCGGAAGCTGGCACACGAAGAGCATGCTGGTTGCCGCCGTCAGTATCTAAAAACCATCAGCCTCTACCCCATTCATCCCGAGAAGCAAGGGTTTCTTGCCGATTATTGCCTGGAGCGGCTCGACAAAAAGGAGCCCCCTGCGGTTAAAGCCCATGCGATGCAAATACTCTACAACCTCTCGCAGGTAGAACCCGCCCTTAAACCCGAATTGCTCGAAGTATTCACCTTTCTGCTGGAGCAGAATGAATCGGCGGGCATCAGCGCCAGGGCGCGCAATTTGGCAAGAAAGCTGTCGGGCGAGTTGCATCGACGGCCCACAGAATTGGATTAACCATGTGGCAGTTTTTTTGGGGTTGTTGGAGGGATACAATAAAAATGACTATTTTTGCGCCGTCTTTCACACAAAAGACTACGTGATTGGCCTATGGTG
>CAYGIQ010000027.1:0-5939 GCA_964349885.1 uncultured Prolixibacteraceae bacterium
TCACCTATCAGCATATTAGCCCTGCAGTTGTTGGGGTTGATGTCGAGCGCACGTTTTGCGTAGTTTCGAGCTTCCTGCAGATTGTTGTCGACACTAAAAACAAACGTAGCATATTCGTAATAATAATTCTCAAGCAGTTCACGATCGGTCTCTTGCTCCATGGCCTGACGGTAGTAATCTTTAGCGCGAACGTCATCGCCTTTGCGGACAAACATCCGTGCCATATTAAAGGCTGCTTCGGCCGATGGATTGAGTTCGTACATACGCTCAGAAGCCTGGAAAAACAGATCGCTGTTATCGCAATTGGCGCGAGCCAGTCGACGAAGCATTGAGGTAATGAAGTCGATATCCTCGTTGTTATCTGCCCATTGCGCCGAATAGATACCCATTAAAGTTTCGCAATCGGCAGCTCCGGAATTGGTAAACAGCATTTCAACGAGTCCACGAACTTCGGCCAATCCCTCTTCAGCAGCATTGGCTTCAAGTTTTTTATTCAGTATGTCCATGATTACCTCGTAGTTTTTGGCAACCGTCTCCTTAGGGAGTTCCGACAGACTAAAAAGTGAACGTGAAGTTTGCATGAGCAGCAGCAAAACCGGTGCTTCTGCCTCTAACTTTAGATCGTTTACCGAGAATTCAACCAGGTCGTACCCCTTTTTGTAGATGGCAGCTAGGGCATCGTTCGAGATGTCGTCGGCAGGAGGCAGGCTGTACTTCAGCCAAGTAGCACCTTTACGCCCAGAAACAAAACCCTTCTGATCGAAATAACGCATACGCTTGTCGTACAAACGCATAAGCGAATCGAGGTAAGCAGCCTTTTCATTAGGATTGGCAGCATTTTCGAGGAAGCTCTCATAAATAATAGCACCCTGTATGTAGATATTGAGCCTAGACTTTGGATAGTTAAGGTAGAGTTCTTTCCAGTTGGTGTAGGCAGTTTTATAGTCCTGCTGACGGTAGAACTCGGTATAGATCGATAAGCTATTCATGTAATCGCGGTCGCCTTCGGCAATCAGCTGGTCGTGTGTTTTAATGTTTACACCGCCGGCATCATCGTCTCCACCATCGAGCGGCTCGATGCCATCGAACAGAAAATCAAAGCGGTCGGTTCCTTCCGGGAGGTCCACTCTCCTGGATTCATCGATAAAGATGAAGCGGATCCATTTTGATTTGTCATCACCGGTAATTTCATATTTTCCGTCGAAACTGGTCATAACCGTTCTTTGAGATGAACGGTGCAGTTCGACGTTAACCCCGGCTGCCGGTTTGCCCTCCCGATAAATCGTACCAGAAATCACCCGTTGCTGCGCTTCGGCAGCCATTCCTGCCAACAGAATGATTATAAAAGTGGTACTTCGGATTACAGTTTTCATAGTATTAGTGGTTATTTATTGCAAATTAATCAAATCTTCTCTTAACAAACCAAAAGTCGTGCAGATTTAAACTGAAATTAAACTTAACATAGTTTTCACGCACCAAATCGTGACGGGTTGTACCGCGACGGCCAATTTCGGCGGAGAGGTTTACAGTAGAGAAAGAACGGTATACAGGTAACCCAACTCCAAAAGTTATGCCAACCTCACTAATCTGATGGTTGTTAATCAGGAGGTAGCCATTCTCATAGCGCACGCCGGCACGGTAAGCGAGTCTAGAAGCATAGCTCCTGATGGAAAATCGGTCGGGAATATATTCACCCCCAAGGGAGAGTATGGTGCGATCGGTTACAAAAAAGTAGGGTTCGCCAAAGAAGGTAGCCTTCGACCATTGTTGAAATGCATAATCGGCAACCAATTCGAATTTGTTCGTTTGTACAAAAGAGATACCGGCGCCAACTGCCAAAGGCATTACAATTTTGTCTTTCTCTTCCTGTCGGTACGAAAGGGTATCGGCATCGCCTATCCTATTGCCACTGGCATCGGACAGAACCAGGCTTTTAAAGGAGATTTCGGAATTAAAGCCGGTAAAAACTGGCTGATTGTCGAGGGTAACTCCAATGGTTAGCGAGCGTTCCTTCTTCATAGGCAGGGTAGCCTGAAGTCCATATTGGATACCCCAGTCGCGGAGCCGCAACGCATCGGTGCGGACAATTCCATACATATCGGCATTGAGTGGAAAGGTAATGTTGGCACTTCGGTTTAGATTGCCGAAGAGGTAGTAAAAATTGGCACCCACCGAGACATTTTTTAAGGGACGGGCAGCCAAACCCACAAAAGCCCGCGATATGGAACCTTCTCCAAAATATAAATAGCGAACCGGACCACTGTAAGGAAGTTCCTGATTTACCTGAACATCGTAGCCCACATCGCTGTAAGGTGTAAGTCCCATAGCACCGCTGAATCGGCGGGAAATGGGAAAGCTCATGGCAAAGTAGCTAAAATTGACATCGTTGGCCTCAAAGTCACCCAATTCATTCTTGTACTGCGACAACCGTCCGTTCAATCCAAATTCAAAAAGAAATGCAAGCGAATCGGTCGAGGTGTATGAAGCAGGGTTGGCGATATTGATCTGCAAGGAATTTCGACTGCCAAAAGCCTGACCTCCCATCGATACTGTCCGGCCAAAAGCAGACCCCTGCAAATCGCCAAGTGCAAACCTCGAATAGGGAGAGGTTGTATTGTTGTTAAATTGCGCCATCAGCAATGCAGGCAGTAGCACCATCACCACAGTTGCTATGGCTCGATATTGTTTGTACATACGTTCGTAGTATTCCGTTATTAGGCAGTTTGACTGCAATTAAGCCTACAAAGAAAGAGTTTTTTACCCACCAAACAAAGTATTTAATTCCCTCTCTGTTAGAATTGAGCAGCAATATTAAACATTTTTAGGAAATTGAACCACAGTGCCTGCTTCGTGGCAATGCAGTTGACGGTAATGGGCCTTCGGTCTTGCCCATGATTTCAGACCATGCGTTAAACATCGATGTTTTCACAGGCTTGCTTCATCCCATCCATCACTTGCCATCACCAGAGGCGTTGCCCCTAGAACCCCACATCACTTTTGGCTTGCTCCATAACAATATCCCAAAAGGTCAAGGCTGATAAATCTTTGCTGGTCACGTTTTATGCAGCACGCATATATTCTGAAACAAGGACGGTTGGTTAAGCGCTCCTAAATCCCGTAACGAAGGTCAGGAACTTGCCCCGTACATTTTTTCGAAGGAAAAATGTCGGGATGTCTTGAGTCTTTTTCCTTCAACGCGATTTAGTTAATAACATATCGATCACAGATTACTGTTCACCGATTACATATTACTGGCTACTTCGCCTTAAGGCGGAAACAATCACCACTGGCCCTGCAATTCTGCAGTTACAGGGTGGTTCATAAAGCGTATTAATGTTACTTTTGATACTTTAAAGCAAGCAACGGATGCAAAAGTTGGAATTCGATACCGTCGTTATTGGGAGTGGCCTGGCAGGGCTTACGGCTGCCTTTTACGCAGCCCGCTTTGGAAGGGTTGCCGTGGTCACCAAATCGGAGCTCGATACCAGCAATTCCTGGTTTGCCCAGGGGGGTATTGCAGCGGTTACTGCTGCCGACGACACTCCCGAGTTGCACATCGCCGACACACTAATGGCTGGAAGAGGCCTTTGCGACTACGATGCTGTTGAAGTGCTGGTGCATGAGGGTCGCGATCGAGTGCGAGAGTTGATCGAGATGGGCATGCCATTCGATCGTGAAAAGGGTGAGATTGTCCTCGGCCTTGAAGGCGGTCACAGTCGGCGACGCATCCTGCATGCAGGTGGCGATGCTACCGGGAAAGAGCTAACCTTGTTTATGCTCCAAAAAGTACGCGAAACACCGGGCATAGTACCCTATGAATATACTGCAGTAGTGCAATTGCTGAAGTCCGATGGATGTGTATCAGGGGTGCAGGCAATTGATTTCAGAACCGGAGCCAATATGATATTCAGTGCTCGTGCGGTAATAATGGCCACTGGAGGTTTGTCGCGTGTGTACAGCAGATCGACCAATCCGCATACTGCCACGGGCGACGGCATTGCCATGGCCTATGAAATTGGAGCCCAGCTGGCCGATCTCGAATTCATTCAATTCCACCCATCGGCATTAGCCCTGCCCGGCCAAGAGGCATTTCTTATAAGCGAGGCAGTGCGGGGCGAAGGAGCCCGACTGCTCAACAGCAACGGAGAAAGGTTTATGACGGCTCTGCATCCAATGGCCGAACTGGCACCGCGCGATGTGGTTGCTCACGCCATATTTAGGGAGATTCAGAAAACCGGCGCCGACTCCGTTTTCCTTTCACTTGCGCACCTCGATGCACGCTTTATTGGGGAGCGGTTTCAGACCATCAATCAAACGCTTAAAGGATATGGCCTCGATATGTGCCATGACCTTATTCCCGTAGCGCCGGCAGCCCACTATATGGTAGGCGGCATCCGGTCGGGACTCAATGGAGAAACCAATGTACCAGGGCTCTTTGTTTGTGGAGAAGCGGCTTCAACCGGGGTGATGGGGGCCAATAGACTGGCCAGCAATTCCCTGTTAGAATGTTTGGTGTTTGGAAAACGCGCCAGCGAGCTCGCTGCTGCCATCCCTGCAAGGGGATGCAATTTGCCTGAGGTCGGGGAGTTTACCCTGTCGGATAAAACAGACGCCTTGTATCTCCAATTCCGCAATGAAATGGCTGGCATTATGATGCAACAACTGGGCATTATACGGGAACAGTCGAGGATGATAGAGGCACTCACCCGCTTCGAAACCATTAAAGCCCACTTTGAGGACAGCCACATGGATTATAATCTGTTTAAAATTAAAAACATGGCACACATTTGTGCAATGATCAGCAAGGCTGCCCTATTGCGCGAGGAGAGTCGCGGTGGACATATCCGCGAGGATTTTCCGGCAGAGTGTGATGCTTTTAGGGTCCACATTGTTCAGGAAATGGGAGAGGATCCGCAGAGCGTGCCTATTCGCGATAAAATCAATTAACGATTGTTATGCAACTCAATAAGCAAGAGCAAGAAGCAGCCAGAAAGTTGATAGCACTGGCAATCGACGAAGATATAGGGACCGGCGATGCCACCACCTTGCATCTGGTGCCGGCAGCCGAAAGGCGTTCCGCCTTTATGGTGGCCAAAGCCACCGGCGTGGTGGCCGGACTGGAGATTGCCGAAATGGTGTTCAGGGGGTTCGATCCGGAGCTTGAATGGACGCCTGCAGTGCGCGATGGCGATCAGGTGAAACCAGGCGACGTTCTGGTTTCGTTTAGAGCATCCTACAGAGCACTGCTTACAGCCGAGCGCACTGCGCTCAATTTCCTGCAGCGTCTTTCTGGTATCGCCACCACGTCGGCTGCCTATGTATCGGCAGTAAAAGGCTACCCTACCAAAATACTGGACACCCGTAAAACCCTTCCCGGCTTCCGTCTGCTCGACAAGTATGCCGTGCGCACCGGAGGTGCCATCAACCATCGCATAGGATTGTACGATATGGTGATGATCAAAGACAACCACATTGAGGTAGCTGGCAGCATTGCCGCTGCAGTGGCTGCCATACGCAAAAGTTTGGGCGTCACCCTGAAGGTGGAGGTAGAGACTACCCGAATAGAAGAGGTCGAACAAGCCCTCGAGGCAGGAGCCGATATCATTATGCTCGACAATATGGATGTGGAAACCATGGCCCTTGCAGTAAAACGCATAGGAGACAGGGCGCTTACGGAGGCCTCTGGCAATATGACCCTCGAAAGGGTAGCCAAGGTAGCAGCCACCGGCGTCAATTACATTTCGGTAGGCGCTCTAACCCACTCTGTTGAGGCCCTGGATATCTCTATGCGGATTTCAACTGTTCGCTGAATGCTATTTAGGGAATAATTACCGATTCTCGGTTACAGATCACCGATTACTGTTCACAGTTTACAGATCACCGATTACAGATCACCGATTACAGATCACCGATTACAGATCACCGATTACAGATCACCG
>CAYGIQ010000027.1:6039-22587 GCA_964349885.1 uncultured Prolixibacteraceae bacterium
ATTACAGATCAGGGGCTTTGCCCCTTGAATCCCCAGTCACTTTTTGGGCTTGACCCAAAAAAGTAACCAAAAAAGGTCAAGGCTGAAAAATCTTTGCCAGGTTTTGTTACATGTCGCTCCGTCCACGCAGCACAAACTCCTCGTTCCTCGTCAAACAGTACTGCTTACTAAGCCCAGCACAGCTACGCTTCATTTCAAAACCAAGGGCAAAGCTTTTAAGGCCGGTCCTGATATCTGCTACCTTTCGGTTAGGGATAACCTTTCCAAGTTGGCATTACTTCTGCCTCTTTTCTTTTACTTGACTCTTTTTACTTTTTCCTTGGTTCTTTCGAACGAAGGCGACCAAAGAGAGTCCCGTACCGAAGGTCGGGAGAGTCCCGTATCCCGACATAATGTCTTCGCCGTTATATACGGGACTTCCTTCTGTCGCCGAAGGTCGGGAGAGTCCCGTACATTTTTACGAAGGAAAAATGTCGGGATGCCTTGGGTAAGGTTGCCATACATAGTTTTCATTTATAATGAAAGAATATGCACATTTATAATGAAAGAATAAGAACGTTTGCAATGAAAGTTGTATATTTGTGCTGATATGAAACATATCTGCCATGATGAAACTATCAGATGTAAGGTTCGTTTTGGAACTGCAACGTGAAAAAATTTCAACAACAATTAGTTATGCCCGCGATTTAATCAACGAATTGTCAATTGTAGATGATTTTGCTTTGATCATTTCAGGCATACGCCGCTGCGGAAAAAGTACGGTGATCTCACAATTGATTCAAAATCAATCGAATCAATGGCTGTTTCTGAATTTTGACACGCCCAGACTTTTTGCCTTCGAGTTTTCTGATTTTCTCCTTTTAGACGAAATTCTAAATGAAAACCCAGAGGTCAGGCTGCTTTTTTTTGATGAGATACAGATTGTTGATGGATGGGAAGTTTACGTTCGTGGTAAGTTGGACGAGGGTTATCGGGTTATAGTTACCGGTTCAAATGCATCTCTACTCAGCAGAGAGTTAGGGACTAAACTCACGGGGCGACATATTGCCAAAGAGTTGTTTCCATTTTCTTTCAGCGAATTTTGTGGCTTCAAAGCCCTGCTGCCAAACCATGAATCGCTTTTGCAGTATTTGTCTGATGGTGGATTTCCACAATATCTGGTAACTGCCAATCAGGAAATACTACAGGGACTTGCCATGGATATTCTCTATCGGGATATAGCAGTGCGCTACAACATCCGCGACGAAAAATCACTGCGCCGGCTTATGATGTATCTGGTTGCCAATATTTCCAATTTAATATCGGCCAACAAACTTAGACAAGCCATTGGGGTTAAAAGCGCTACAACAGTGTTGGAATACTTGTCGTTTATGCAAGAGGCATACTTAATTCAGTTGATGCCAAAATTTAGTTTTTCCTATAAAACACAGTTGGTAAATCCCCGTAAACTTTATTTTGTCGACAATGGATTGTACAATGCTATCACGCCTTCTGGCACAAAAGATAACGGGCGCCGGTTGGAAAATTTCGTTTTCTGGGAGCTGAGGCGTGTTACCTCCGAATTGTTTTATTACAACGAGAATGGGATGGAGTGCGATTTCGTAGTTTGTCGCAACAATCAGCCTGAAATACTCATTCAGGTGTGTCTGGAGCTAACTGGTGAAAACCGGCACAGGGAACTTAACGGAATGATGGATGCTATGAATTTTTATGGTATTGAAAATGGCTACATTATAACGCTTAATCAGACCGACAAAATTACGATGGGAGAAAGGAGCGTAACGGTGCTACCTGCGCATCAGATCAACTTTAAAAAATTTCTGAATAGGTAAAATTAGGGGTAACTTTTATTAATTAACACCAATCGCGCAGGTGGTATTTGAGGTTAAACAAGTCAACGCTATTTAGGGAGGTACAACCGATCACAGATTACTGTTCACCTCCTTACCAGTGGGGCAACCTTTGTTCCCACCAGTTCGATGGAGCGTTGCAGCTGTTCGTGGGTAAGTTCTGCCGTGTCCATCTGAAAAGTAAACCGGTCGATGCCCCCCAATGCTTCGCTGTGGCGCAGCAACTTTTCGGCTACCTCCCCAGGCTCCCCAACCAGAAAGGCTCCCCGCGGTGCTACCTGTGCATCGAATTGCTGTCGGGTGACCGGCGGCCAGCCCCGCTCGAGCCCAATACGGGTAAATGTTTTTACATAGCCGGGGTAAAAATCGGATATCGCCTTTGAGCTCGATTCAGCAACATAACCAATCGAATGCAACCCAACCTTCAAAATGGAGGCATCGTGGCCCGCGCGGGCTCCTGCCTGACGATAAAGATCGATAAGCGGTTTGAACCTGTGGGTCTCTCCACCGATTACCGCTACCATTAATGGCAATCCGAGCATACCGGCCCGCACAAACGACGCCGGAGTACCTCCTACCCCAAGCCATATCGGTAGTTTTTCCTGCAAAGGCCGTGGGTAAATCGACTGCTCCTTAAGTGCCGGTCTGAACCGACCCGACCAGGTAATCTGCTCCCGTTCGCGGATCTGCAGCAAGAGGTCGAGTTTTTCAGCAAACAGCGCATCGTAATCGGAAAGACTGAATCCAAAAAGCGGATAAGCATCGGTGAACGAACCTCGTCCAGCTACCATCTCGGCGCGTCCCTGCGAAATGAGATCCAGGGTGGCAAATTCCTGAAATACCCGCACCGGATCGTTGGCACTCAAAACCGTAACGGCACTCACCAATTTAATACGCCGGGTACGGGCCGCAGCTGCCGCCAATATAACGGTTGGGGCCGAATCGAGGTACTCACGGCGATGGTGTTCCCCTATTCCGAATAGATCGAGCCCCACCTCATCGGCCAGAACCATCCTGTCGATCAACGCCCCAAGGGCATTGGCACTCTGCTGACGCTTTAGATGGTTGTCTTCGATGGTAGCCGCGGCAAAACTGTCGATTCCTATTTCCATGACACATTTCTTCAATCTCCCCTACAACAAATAGTCCCGCCGTTGGTTCTGTGCCCTACATATTATCTGTATTGATTCAAAACCGCCAGTGTTTTGTGCAATTCCACGGTGAGTTCTATCAGATGGGTTTCGCTTTCGTAATAAAATCCCAGTTCCAGAAGATATTCCAGCAGCGAGATCTCTCCGGCCGCAAGGGCCCGTTCCAACATGGTGTGGTTGCTAACTCCGGCCACCCCTTCCGCATAGGTTTCGAGGTTCTCACTCAGAGCCAGTGCCCGAGCATGGAGCTGCCGCAATTCCAACACCAGCTGCATCGCTTGGTCGGCCTCCATTCCGGCAAAGGCCGCCTCTTGCAACTGGGCTTGCTTTACCTGATTTTTGTGCTCCCAAAGGGGCAGGGTGATGCCCGCGGCTATGCCTCGAAAGGACTGCCCGGCCACCTGCTCACTCATGTAACCTGTCTGCAGCCGTGGAAGCGAAAGTGCTTTGCCCAGTTCTGCCTGTTTGCCGCTGATTTCCACCCCGGTGCGAAGCCACTCCAACGCAGGATGCGAAGCTACCACACTGCTCAGCCACTCCTCAACATCGGCGGGCAACGCAGTTTCTGCAAACTGTTCGGTCGGCAGCAAAACCGGATCGCCGCCATTGAGGCGTGCCAATGCCGCCATCACCGTTTCCCGCTCGGCAACAACTGATCGCTGTTCCCGCTCCATATTCAGAAGGTGGAGTTCTGCTTTGTTCAGTTCCAGCTGGCCAATTTCGCCGGCACTGTACTGCAACCGGTAGCCTTCGACCAGTTGTCGGGCATTGCGCAAACGCTCCACGAGGCGGGCATTGCGGATATTGAATCCAATGGCTTCCATGCAGAGCTGCCCGGCCATCATCCGAATCTCGCGCAGCTGGGTTGCATAACCAAAATCGGTCTGTCGGTGCTGCAACCCCGCAATCTGCTTACGGTAGCTGTAAGCGGTAGGAAAGTCGAACTCCTGCACCACACTGAAATCCTGCCGGTCGCCAATCACCGAAGGCAATCCCCAAAGGTAGTTGTATCCAACGGCCGGATTGCCGGGGTAGATCCCCGTAAGTTGACCTCGCTTATCGGCATCGGCTTGCAAAAGAAGCGCCTTCAAGGTGGTATTGTTTTCGGCAATTTTCTGCAGAATGGCCTCTACCTGTGGCTGAGCCGCTGCAGGTTGAATCAGCAGCAGTGCCAGAAATGCCTTAATTATTGTAATACGGTTCATAGATTCGTTGTTAGCATATAACATATAAGGTCGCTACAACGATGCACCACTGTCGGCTCCTCCCTGGTGGGATGCATTGGAAGCTTTGGCCGTTCGTTGGTAGAGCATGCTGTAAACGATGGGTATAATATAGATGTTGAGCAGTGTAGAAGTAAGCAAACCTCCCAGAATAACCTTGGCCATCGGACTTTGAATTTCGTTGCCCGAAAGGTTGCCTTTCATGGCCATGGGAATGAGCGCAAGGGCAGCTGTAAGGGCCGTCATCAGAATGGCATTGAGCCGGTCTGATGAGCCTCGCGTGATGGTTTCGTGCAGCGAGGTTCCCCGGTCGTGTAGCCGCTGGTAGTTCGAAATGAGCAGGATGCCGTTGCGTGTGGCGATGCCAAACAGCGTAATGAATCCAATGATGGCGGGAATGCTGAGGATGCCCGACGTAATATAAATTGCGAATACCCCCCCGATGAGCGACAGCGGCAGGTTAAGCAACACAATTCCTGCCAGCTTAAAGTTGCGAAACTCCTGAAAGAGCAGCAAGAAGATGACAAAGATGGCCACCACCGAGGTGAGCATCAGGGTTTGGGAAGCCCGTTCTTCGCTCTCGAACTGACCGCCATACTCGATACGGTAGCCTTCGGGCAGGGCTACCCCTTGGGCAACGCGCGATTGAATATCGGTCACAACCCCACGCAGATCGCGGCCTGCCACATTCGATGAAACCACAATTTTTCGCTGCACATTTTCGCGACTGATACTGCTGGGTCCCGACACCGACAGGATATCGGCCACCTGACCGAGGGGAACCTTTCGCCCATCGTAGGTATCGATAAGGGCATCGCGCAGGTTTGCGATGCTGCCTGTATAGTGTGGGTGGAGTCTAAGCACAAGGTCGAAGCTTCGCTGTCCTTCATACACATCGCTGAGCTTCTCGCCTGCAAAAGCAAGGTCGATGAAGGTCGAGAACTGCTCCATGGTGATGCCGTGTTGTGCCAGCAAGTCGCGGTTGGGCCGTATTTGTATCTGAGGGATCTCGATCTGCTGATCGACATTCACATCTACCAATCCGGGAATCCCATCAACCGCAGCTTTCACCTCGTTGCCCAGCATAAAGAGCCGGTTGAGGTCGGTGCCAAAGAGCTTGATGGCGATGTTGGCGCGGGTCCCCGACAGCATGTGGTCGATGCGGTGCCCCAGCGGCTGACCCACCGTATAGGCGATGCCCGGTATTTGGGCAAGGGTTTCCCTCACGTCGGCCATAAACAGTTCCTGACTCCGTGCATCGAGTCGGAAATTGACATCTATTTCGGCGCTGTTGGTGGTCTGCGAGTGCTCATCGAGTTCGCCCCGACCCGTGCGTCGCGCTGTGGAGGTGATCTCATCGATCATAAGCAGTTCCCGCTCCACCAAACTGCCCAAAACATTGCTCTCTTCGAGCGAAGTGCCGGGCTGGGTGATGACCGAAAGGGTGAGGGCTCCCTCATTAAATTCAGGAAGGAAGCTTCGTCCCAGCGTAGAGAATATCCCCAGCGAAACCAAAAACATCGCAAAAGAGGCAACCAGCACGCTCATTTTATAGCGCAGGGCTACGAGCAGCGACTTTTCGTAGGCATTCCGCAGGGTGCGGGTAAGCCATTTGTCGCGCTCATTCCGTGCAAGGTACCGGTCGCCCGAAAGCATCATCTTTGCCAACAGAGGGGTGAGGGTCATCGCCACAATGAGCGACACAAACAGCGACACCACAAAGGCAATTCCCAAAGGTTGCAACATTCTGCCCTCCATACCCGATAGGAAAAATAGCGGAAGAAAGGCCACCATTATGATGAGTGTGGCATTCAGAATAGAGGCCCTGATTTCGCGCGATGCTTCGAACACCACCATGTAGGCCGACTGCTGCTCTTGTGGAGGTTTTGCTCGGTTCTGCCGGAGGCGCTTATATACGTTCTCCACATCGATGATGGCATCGTCGACCAGCGACCCAATCGCAATGGCCATACCGCCAAGACTCATGGTGTTAACGGTCATTCCCAGAAGGTTCATCACCACAATGGTTCCCAACAGCGAGATGGGAATGGCCAACAGCGAGATGATGGTCGTTCGGAAGCTTCCCAGAAAAAGAAAGAGGATGATCACCACAAAGAGTGCCCCCTCGAGCAGCGCTGTCTGAACATTGCTGACGGAGGTCTCTATAAAGTTGGCCTGTCTGAAAATATGGGTATCGAGCAGTACATCGGGTGGCAAAGAGGGCTTGAGTACTTCGAGGTTCTCCTCGATGCGTCGCGTAACCTCCAGGGTATTGGCATTGGGTTGTTTCGAAATGGCAATAATGATGGCAGGTCGGGCGTTGCGCGATGCATGGCCCATTTTCGGTGGACTGCCCACTACCACTTCGGCCACATCTCGGATGCGTACCGGCCGCCCGTTCACCTGCTTGATGAGGGCGTTGCCCATTTCGGTAAGGTCGAAGGTGCGGGCAATGCCCCGAACTACATATTCATTGCCAAAATCGCGGATAATGCCCCCCGATGCGTTGTGGTTGAGTCCCTCGCAAGTGGCAGCCAGCTCTTCCATCGAGACCTTATAAAAGTTCATCCGATTGGGGTCGGCCAGCACCTGGTACTGTTTGTAGTCGCCGCCCATAATGGTAACCTGGGCTACCCCGCCGGTAGCCAGAATGAGGGGCTTTACATCCCACTCGGCCATGGTACGCAGCTCCATCATATCGGTGGTATCGGCCTGAATGCCGAGCAGCACTATTTCACCCATAATGCTGGCTTGGGGCGCCAGAACTGGCTGCGAAACACCCAACGGCATCTGGGCTGAAACGGTTATGAGCTTTTCGGAGACAATTTGCCGGGCCCTAAAAATATCGGTACCCCAGTCGAACTCTACCCACACAAAAGAGAAACCCTGAGAAGAGGCCGATCGTACCCGACGCACATCGGTGGCTCCGTTAACGGCCGTCTCAATGGGAAAGGTCACCATCCGCTCCACCTCTTCCGAAGCCATACCGTGGGCATCGGTCATCACCACCACAGTGGGTGCGGTAAAGTCGGGAAATACATCCACGTCCATGTTTAGGGCTGTGCGTGATCCGTAAACCACCAAAACCAGCGTAGCGAGCAGGACGAGGTATTTGTTGCTGAGCGAAAACTTAATAATATTGTCGAGCATAGCGGTCGGTTTAATGAACGTGACCGGAATGGGCATCGAGGCCACCGGTGGCCTGAGCCAATTTAACGTATAGAGCTCCCTGGGTTACGATCCGATCGTGAGGGGTGATGCCCCCCAAAATGCGGCTCTCTACTCCATTGCCGGCACCCACCTGGACTGCCCTCTTTTCGAACAGTTCGGGGGTAAGCTGAAGATAGACCGAATAGACCCCCTGCTCCTCGATGAGCGCCGAAGTTGGAACCGATAGGGCCATCTGATGGGTATTGGCCTTTAAAAACAGCTCAACAAAGCTTCCCGGCAACAGATGCTCATGGTTGTCGATAAGCAGCCTTAGCGGAATCAGGTAGTTGTGGGGAGTGGTTACATTGCCGGCAGGTAGGATGGTGCCATTGAGCCCTTCGAGGGTATAGACCCGGTTGTCGTGCAGTGTGCGCAGGTTGGCACCCGACAAATAGGGCAGCAGGTTGGCATATTGCTGCGGCAACTCGGCGTTTAGCATAAGGCGCTGATTGCGGGCCACCACGGCAAGAGGCTGCCCCACCTCCACATAGCTGCCATTTCCAACCAACAGCTGATGAACAAATCCGTTCAGCGGACTGGTAACGGTTTGTCCGGCAGCAGAAAAATTGCGGTTCAGCGATTCGTAAAGGGCCTTGCTGGTTTCAAACTGATTGCGGGCAGCCAAAACCTCGCGCTCCGAAACAATTCGTTCGGCAGCGAGTTCCGAAAGTCGCTGGTAATCGGCTTCGGCACGCCGGAAATTGCTTTCGGCCTCGGCAAGCCTCACCGCCAGGTTGTTGTCGGCCAACTCACCCGACGAGATGGTAAAAAGTCTTTGTCCGGTTCTTACAGCTGCCCCCTCGGTGAGCATCCCTCCGGCCAGCAATACAGTGCCGTGGGTTTTGGACGTAAGCAGCATCT
Source organism: uncultured Prolixibacteraceae bacterium (assembly GCA_964349885.1). Classification (GTDB taxonomy): domain Bacteria; phylum Bacteroidota; class Bacteroidia; order Bacteroidales; family Prolixibacteraceae; genus UBA1413. The sequence goes on from CAYGIQ010000027.1 coordinate 14,335, forward strand.
CGTCGCCGGGAGCGGGAGTAATGCGGGCGGTTGTGCGAATGATTTCGGCAAAGGGCCCCTCTACAGGGTGACCCGTAGCAAAATCGAGCTTCCACGACTGCTCCTTTGAAAAGAAGGTAGCGGTAGCACTTTCGATTACAGTCGCTTCGGCCGCTGCATGGGCCATGGCCTCATCGGCATAAACGGTTGCCTCGCCTGCATCAATTTCTACTTCCCCTTCAGGAGTCGATATACGGAACAAAATTGTGAAGCGTCCAGCCGAGGCTGGCTGTAGTTCGAAACGGTAGATACCGGGCTTTTCGGGCATATCCAGTGTTTGCTGGAAGGAACTACCGGTGCCCTGCATTACAACGGTCACCGCAGCATCGGCGAGAGGCTTAAAGTCCGATAATTGGGTAAAATGGGCCAAAATTTCGGAGGTGGCGCCTACCACAAATGGTTCGGCCTCGGCATAGACCTCAAAACCCGACCCGTAAACAACCATCTGAAGCATAGCTTCGTGATGATGCTCCTCCGAAACGGGAGCATTGCCGCAAGCGGCTAAAAACAGGGCGAGAAGCAAAAGCAAGATTCTCATATCGGCATAAATTAAGCAGTTTTCGCTGGCAGGGCCTGCGGTATCAACTGCGGATGAATATTAAACAGAAAAGGTAAAGAACAGCGTTCGCAACTGCTTTCACGAAGGAGCAGAAGCAGTACAAAGGCATTACCACAAAAGGAAAGCGTAGCACACCCGGATCAGGCAGCAGGAGGTCCGCGAAGTGAAAAGGCAGTCGGCCAATGGGCCGTTTTTAACACCGGAGGGGGTTCGGCAAACAGGGAGGAAGCAATAGCACAGTGATGGAAAATGGCCAACGGTTGCACCGACACAGCCACCAAATGAAACATTTGACCTATGTTAAGCTCCTCGCACACCAGCGGTTTGGGCTGGAAAGGCTGACTCAGCTGACAAAAGTCCTGCTCCATCGGGGGAAAGTCCTGTTGGTCTGAGGCATCGTGCTCCTCCATAAAGTGCTCTATAAGCAGAATCTGACCCCCTGTATGCAGATGGGGAACTACTGAATGCACCAGCATAATGGAGAGCGCTGTGCAGACAAATGCTATGGATAGAATTTTTTTAATGTTGGACTCAATGGGTTATTTAATACCTCAATTTTACACAAAGTGGAGAGATTCACCAAACATATTGAGCTAATTGGAATAGTTCTAAATTGGAGACCCCTCAGCCACTCCCTCCAAACTACCTACCCATAACATACATAATTCGCTCTACAGCCATGCCTCCATCCGAAAGAATCTGCAACATGAGCAGTCCATTCGAACGGCCTCTGAGGTTAAAAGTAACTACCTCATTCACCTGTGGCTGCCTCAGGGTATGGGTTTCGAGTCTGTTTCCATCGATCGTTAGCAGATTCAGCACCACTTCTGCTGGGGGTTGCGATTCGATTCTAAACCTAAAAAAGCCATCGTTCGGATTGGGCGATACAGAATAGGCAAAAGGCAGTTCCTGGGGTTGGGCCATCATCAGATAATAGAGGAAGAAGGGCTCTGAGGGGTGCTCGCAACCATATTGGTCGATGCCGATCATCGAATACTCTCCGCTCTGCTTAGCGGCATACAAAGGACCACTGGCTCCTGCGATTTCCAAGTCGTACCTGAACCATAGGTAGTCGACAAACGGAAGGTTTACCGTCAGGGTATTGCCCGAAGGCAGCAGTCGAGGTTCGTAACTGGGATAGACCGACAGGTGGGTCATCACTACACTGTCGCATTGATGGATCGAGGCAAGATCGCGCCGATAGGAACCGGCACTCTCCAGACCGAGGTAGTTGGAACGCGGACAGATGTCGACCTCCTCTTCGAGATAGTAGATGGGATGCACCGTGAGCAGAGTTGTTACCAGGGAGTCGCAGCCATAGATGGTTTCGAGTCTCCGCAGATAAGTGCCGGTAGTGGTGAAACCTTCGTAAATGTTGCCCTCGCAAAAGGCGATCGACTCGCTTACATCATAAGTGGGATGTACGGTAAGGAAGGTGGTAACGGTAGAGTCGCAGCCGAAAGCCGACCGCAGCACACGCTCAAAGACCGAACTTTCAAAATAGCCAAGATAGGACTCCCCTGCGCAGAGTGAGACAAATTCGGAAGTTTCGTTCTTTGGAAGTATGGTAAGTTGGGTAGTTACCAAACTGTCGCATCCAAAAATGGTATTGAAGGCGCGTTCGTACACCCCCGAGGCATCGAGTCCGTAGTAAGTCTCGTCGAAACAGAGGGTAACCGACTCGCTGAAGAAGTAATCGGGGTGCACCGTTAGAAAGGTGGTAATAAGGGAGTCGCAGCCGGAGGGTTGACTTATGCGTCTTTCGTAAATGCCACTGGCAGTGTATCCGAGGTAGGAGCTTCCGGCACAAATATCGACCACCTCGTCGCGCCTAAGCAGAGGTTTAACAGTAAGTTGGGCAACAACCAAGGAGTCGCAGCCTACAGCATTGCTGATCTGCCTTTCGTAGACACCCGAAACGGTGTGCCCCAGATAGTTCTCTCCTTCACAAATTTCGATTTGCTCTGTCCGCCGCAGCAGCGGATTCACAGTAAGGTTGATTACCGCCAAAGTATCGCAGCTGGTGGTGGTGGGTATCAATCTATAGTGGACTCCGGTGGTGGTGAATTCCATAAAATTCTCACCTTCGCAAATCGTTTCGGTATAGATTACACGACATACCGGCCGCACTGTAACATTCACCCCCGAAGGTGTTGAAGCGCTGTTGCCGTCGTTCACCACAAGCGAGAAGGTAAGAACAGTCTGATTGGCTACCTCGGGAGCTGTAAAAGTAGGACTTACTGCCGTATTGGAGCTCAACGTGATGCCGGAAGGTGCACTCCATAGATAGGTCAGTGCCGCCCCTTCGGGATCGGAAGAGGCCGAGCCATCGAGTACTACGATATCGCCGTACCTTACGGTCTGGGGCGCGCCGGCATTGGCAATGGGTGACTGATTGAGTAGGGCTATTGTAAAACTCCTGGCCGGCGACCATTCGCTGTTGCCAGCCCCATTGGTCGACCTAACCCTCCAGTACCAGGTTCCTGATGTGGGTAGGGTGGGAACAAAATTGGTACCGATGATGCCTGTCCTGATGAACTCCGGAGCGGTAAAGCCACTGTTGGAAGCCACCATAAGCTCATAGCTGTCGGCACCCATGGCACTGTTCCATTGCAGGGTTGGGGTAAGCGTTTGAACCACTGCCGCATTGGCAGGAGAAGAGAGGGTGGGTGCCAGGGGTAAGGTTGCGGCAAGCGAGCTGCTGTATCCCGAAATGGCCGCCTTAACATTGCGCAAGGTTCGGGCATTGTCGCCATTGTTAGCATGGCCGGTAGGTATGCCAAGATAGGAGACCCCGGGGTTCGAAAAAATAGGTACCTCAATGGAGGCTTTTCCATCGTCGAAATCCTCGGCCCGGTTGTAGGTCATAATCGAGCAGTACATTTTGGCATCGCTGCCTTCCCAACGCCACCCTGCTGAATAGGTATAAAGTCCCGGACCCGGTTGTGTTTTCTGAAGCTTATGGTGCGAAGCCCCCATATTGTGGCCTACCTCGTGGATGCCAGTGGTGGTCCAGCTGGCCTGCTGAACCCGGGTAAGCGAAAACCCATAGGCAGGCTGTCCGGCACTGCTGCTCAGCAGCCAGGCCACGCCTCCGGTAAAATTTATCGATGCCAAAAATATCACCAAATCGGCCTTATAGAAGTAGCGCAACTGGTGGACCTCCTCGAGGTATCCATCGTTTTTATTGGTCAACCGGTGCAGGTCGTCAATATTGTTGGCTTCAGAATAGCTTACCAGCGCGGAGTGGACCAGACGAAATTCAATATCGGTGCTGCTGTTGTCGAGCACCTCCTGACCCTTGGACATCAGCAAGCTGATGGTGCGCGATATTCCTCCGTCGTTGGCAGCCGACCACGTCTGAGCTGCCGAAGTGTACACCACCAGCACATCGATGGTGTGGGAAGCCAAGGGTGCTGCAATTAATTCCCGCTGCGGGAGGGTGTTATCGGCATCGGAACCATTGAATTCATCGTTTTTTTTTTCAAGACCCCCACGGTCGGGCGGTGGCAGGAGGGGTTCGGATCCCGGCAGCCGGTCGAGCTTCGACTTGTCGGCCTCGAAGAGGTAGGTTATCCCGTCAAACTGTCGGGTTCTGAAAAGCAGATCGCGCCCGGGCAGGTCGAGCAGCAGCGACGTCGCGCCTTCGGCAGTGGCGATAAACGCCGAACCAAAAAATTCGCCCACCAGCCGCACCCTCAGCGTATAAACCCCGTTGATGTCGGAGCCAATCCGTTCGACCACACCCGTAAATTGGGTGTCGGAAAAAAGCGGCAGTAGAATGGTATCGCCTTGGATTACCACACCCTCCTGCTGAAGTGCGCGGTTCCAATGGAGGGTACGCACCCTATCGGCCTCCGGAAGAAAGGTGAAGGCCTGTTTCAGAGGCTCTAGGTTGGTTTGAGCTCCCTCCCGGTTGATGTCGTAGCGCTGCTGTCCGAAAGAGATTTGCATCCCTAACAGAAACACCAAGCACCCTGAAGTAAACCGTAACAAAATCATTTCGATACTATGAAAAAGTTCGGGCCAATTGCTTCCTCAAAATATAGGCGTGGCAAATATAAGCCCTTGCAGACCATTCTATAGAAAAACCCTTTAATGCATAGGCCTAGCTTAGGATAAAGGTAGCCAATTTGAAGGGCAAAACCAACTCCTGCTGCAACACCCAACGCTCCATCAACGTTTGAAAGGAGTCGGATCGAGGTTATTTTCCCAAATAGATCTTCTGGTACTGATCAAGCTCTTCGGCCGAATAGCGGCTCCGGTAGTTTTCGGGGATCTCGGCCCTTACGGGAATGTTTTTCACATCGGCACCTTCCGTAAAACGGTTCACGCCTGCAGCATCCTTGTCGATCACAAAATGGTCGTAAAGCTGCCCGTCGACTGAATACGCCTTATAATCGAGCGAACCACTGCTCACCGAAATGTGCTGATAGAGCTGGGTCATAGAGGCCACGCGGTCGCTCCAAAAGGTAGCATTCAATGCATACATTTTTGGACCAGCCACCGACACCACATACACAGGAAGGTTTTTGTTGCGTGCCAAAACACCCGCTTCGTTCATACCCCGGCAATAGGTATGGTCGTGACCCGTAAGCACCAGATCGACGTTGTATTTCTCGAGCAGGGGCTGCACGGCCATCCGGTAGCGTTCGGAGCTTCGGCCATAGGAGCATGAGTATATGGGGTAGTGGGTAAAGAGGATGGTCCAGCGGTGGGGATTGGAGGCCAAGGTGGCTTCGAGCCACTGAAGCACCAGGTTATCTTCCGCTTCGTTGCCTTCGAACCCGGGGGAGTCGAGCGAAACAAACCTCACGCCTTGGTAGTCGACGAAGTAGGATCGGTAATTGAATTTTTCAGACGGACCATTGGTGGGCATCGTAAAGATCTGCTGCCAGTGGGGCGAAAAGGTACGCACCTGATTTTCGTCGCGTTGGTATTCATGGTTGCCGGGAGTTGGGAGCGACGGAATGGATCCGAGCAGCCATCCACCTGCGTAAAAATATTCCCTCCAATCGGCCTCAGTACTACGGTTTACCAAGTCGCCGGCCATCACCATAAACCGGGCATCCGGAAATTGGCCATACGCCTTCCGCAACGCCCTCGATCCGAGCGATTTGATATCGTTCTGGAAGTCGCCAAGGTAGATAAAAGAGAATGGGTTGGCCTCCTTTTCGGCGGTCCGGGTTTGGAACCATTCGCTCCAGTGGGTGCCGTCGCCCACTCGGTACATATAATGGGTATTGGGCTGCAGTTGACTAAAGATCACCCTGTGACCGGTAGAGGTTGTGTTGCCCTTTTCCCACTCTGAGCGGGTACCGTTAACAGAGGTTACCCTGTCGGAAAACCGGGGGGAGTTATCTACCGGCAGGATCTCTCCAATGGAGGCCTCCATTCCGGCAACGGTTCGCCAGGTAACCGCCAGTGTGGTGGCAGGGTCGCCGGGTATGGTCAGCATAACGCGGTCGGGATAAGGGGTTGGGGCAAAGTTGGCAAATGGGTTTATGGTTTCCTGAGCGTAGGCAAAAGGAGCCATTAACAGGAAAAGCAATACAATCAAACGAATTTTCATGGTGAACGTATTTATAGGTAGATTTTTCAAATGTAGCGATTATTTGTAATCTGTAAACGGTGCTCAGCCTCTGGTTATAGGCAGCAGGTCACCCTATTCCCTGGGTTCCAACCTTTCCCCCGGGTTGACATCCGCCAGCTGGCGGACTAATATTGTTCAACCCCGTTGGGGTTGGTTTTTAGGGGCAGAAGGTTTTCCGCCACCCTGTCCTGTTTCAAATGTCGGTATTGGCGAGTCTTTCCCGTGTCCCAGGGTGTTACCCGGGGCGACCATCGGAAGTCCCGTATCCCGACATAATGTCTGCGCCATTATGTGCGGAACTCCTCTGAGTCGCTGAAGGTCGGGACTGGGTTATGTCAGGCCTACAGCCTGATTTACCGGAACGAAACATTGTAATGGCATTGCAAATATTGAGATGGGACCGATAACCTTTTTCCTTTTATCATTCAACTGACATCCCGATCCGCCTACCGGCGGAACAGATCACCATTTTTCCTTGGCTCTTTTTCCTTTTTACTTGGTTCTTCTGCCTTTTTCCTTTCTTCAGGAGAGTAAAACAGATTACTGGTAACAGATCGGTAAATGCGGGCTACACCAACCTATAGATCTCCATTATTTCATCGAGGATGCCGTCGAAGTCGATTTTGAGGTCCTTCAATTCCCCTGTATGCAGGTCGAACACCCAGCCATGTACGGCGAGTTCTTTTGCTTTTATGCCCCGTTGAACGTCGGCTGTTTTGATCACATTCACGCATTGCTCCTGTACGTTTAACTCCACCTGTCGGTTGTACCGTTGATCGAGATCGGAGATGGCATCGAGTTCGGTTTTGTGCAGTCGGTAAACATCGCGTATGCTGCGCAGCCAGGGATTTAAAATTCCAAGGTCGGCTGCCTGCATGGCTGCCTTCACCCCTCCGCAGTTGTAATGGCCGCACACCACGATGCTTTTTACATGCAGATAATTAACGGCGTAATTGATCACCGACATAGCACTTAAGTCGATGTTGTTCACCATATTGGCGATGTTCCGATAGACAAATACCTCGCCAGGTTTGGCCCCCATAAGCTCCTCGGCTGTTACCCGACTGTCGGAACATCCAATGTAGAGTACATCGGGGTTTTGACCATAGGCCAGGTTCGTGAAATAGTCGGGTTGCTCCTTTAATTTGGCAGCAATCCAGGCCTGGTTGTTGGCAAAAATCTGTGCAATTTTCATGGTGATTAATTCCAATGTTCTGGCCCAAAGATAGCAAGGTTTGGCAATTCTGAATGGGGACTGCTACCAGCTGTACTTTAGGCTGAGATTCCACACAAAATCGCTGCTGCTGTATATTTCGGTCGAGATGACCTGATTAAAAAGTGTCGAGAGGGAAACCGGTGCGTCTTTTTTGCCCAGGGTAAAGGAGGAGGTAAAGTAGAATCCATCGGTCGATTCCTGCCTGAGGTAGTATATCTGAGGATGAATGCTCAGGTGATATTCCTTTGTCAGATTCAGTTGGGAGAAGCTGGTGTTTAGGGTAACAAAATGGTTGGTTGCACTGGTTCCGGGATCGAGCCCTAACGAGAAGAGGTAAAACACGCCTGAAGTAACTTTTGGAGAAATCCGGTAGCGCGGAAAGAACTCTGCAACCCAATAGCGTTCGGTGGTGAGCATGGTTTCGGGACGAAGGTTTATCACCACTTCCGAGGGTCTGAAGTTTAAACCAAGGTGGGTGGCGGTGCTCATCTGGAATCGATCCGAACGGATCATCTGATACCTGATCCAATAAAGAATGTACCAGGGCTTTCCCTCCCACGAGAAATTGAAATCGGTGTCGAAGGTCAGCCGGTCCTTCCCCAGCGACAGGTTGAATTGAACGGCCGGCTCGCCAAGCGAAAAATTGGGAATCAGTGATATTCCATTGTTGGTGATTGCCGCAGAACCGGCAATTTTCCAATTGTTATCCTTTTCGGGTAACTCTCCGGCCCTGATTATAAGTGCCAGTGATAGGGAGAGGAGCAATACGATCGATTTTTTCATCTTAATTCATTGTAACCGGAGCAGGCAGGGTTTACGAACACATGCCTTTACAGGTAATACAAC